>CAZARO010000594.1:0-4423 GCA_964487165.1 uncultured Solibacteraceae bacterium
ACCGCCAGGATTCCGGCGGCCAGCAGCATGTGCGGCGGGCTGATGATCTTGACGTCGAGCCCGTAGGCGTCGTGCCACCAGTTATCGAAGGGCGCCGAGGTGATCATGGCGATTCCGCCCCAGGCCGCCAGAAATGCGCCCAGAGGCCCGCGGAATCCCCAGATGCGCACGGAACTGTCGCGTAACGCCGAACGGCTGTCGAGCGTGGTAGAGAGAATCAGGTATCCGCAGGAGATGCCGGCCAGAATGCCGCACAACTGGATGACCAGGTGGGCCGGCGTCCAGAAGGTGTCGCGCCCTATGGAGCGGTGCCAGGAGATGTCCCAATGGACGCCGACCATGGAACACGTCACCGCCGCCGCGCCGCACCACACGTACCACGGCACGCGCTCAGAAGCGGAATCGATGGAAACCGAAGCAGCAGCCAACCCGTTTGTCCTCTGTATTGCAATTATAGACCGTGTCACAATAGGTATATGTCTATCCGGAATCGCCGCGATTTCGAGAAACTCCGCGCCATCGGCCTGATCGTGCGCGAGACCCTGGATCGCACCGCCGCCGCGGTCCGCCCCGGCATTACGACCATGGAATTGGACCGCATCGGGGCGCGCGTTCTGGCCGACCACGGCGCGGAGGCGGCGCCGCCGAAAGTCTACGGTTTTCCCGGCGCGATGTGTATCAGCGTGAACGATGAGGCCATCCACGGCATCCCCGGGGATCGCGTAGTGGAAGCGGGCGACCTGGTGAAGCTCGACCTGGTGGCCGAAAAAGACGGCTATTTCGCCGACGCTGCAGTCACCGTAACGGTGGGCGAGGCGAGCGCCGCGGCGAAGGCCCTGGCGCGCTGCGCCGAGAGCGCCTTCCACCTGGCCGCCAGGGAAGCGCGCGTGGGACACCGCGTCTACGACATCGGCCGCGCCGTGGAGCAGGAGACGCACCGCTGCGGCTTCCGCGTGCTGCGCAGTCTCTGCGGCCACGGCGTGGGACGCACCATTCATGAGGAGCCGAGCGTTCCGAATTACTACGATCCGCGCTGCCGCCAGCGGCTGCACGAGGGCCTGGTAATCACCATCGAGCCGATCATCGCGGTGAGTAGCGGTGAAGGCGAATTGCAGGCGGATAAGTGGACCATCCGCACGGCTGACCGCAGTCTCTCAGCGCACTTCGAGCACACGGTTGTCATTACCGAGGGGGCTCCGATTCTGGTGACGGCGGCGTAGGAGGGCGGCTATCGGCTATACTGCGGCAGGCGCTTATCGGCTCTCCAAGTTGTCCAGCCGGTCGTCGTGGCCGTTGTGACGAGCCTCGTGGATTTGAATGATTTTATCGAGGCGTTCCACGATATCGGGCATCTCCCCGAAGCGGTCGTTCCACTTTGCCTCGTTCGCATTCCACTTTACCTCGTTGGCGCTCGCCTTCTTTTCGTTGTCCAGATGCATTTGCCCCAGCAATTCCACGGTTTGCGTGAGGGCTTCGATCCGGTCATCGATATTCATGATGTCATTCTACCAATGCGCCGGAAGGTAGCCAGTTCCCCGTCCAGTACTGCCGCTTGGCCCTCCCCGTGCATAGTCACCGGTACAATATGCCTGTGCAGCCTGGCACCGCCATTTATTTCGTTTTCTTCGCCGCCGTCTTCTTCCTCTACTGGACCTGCGCCGCCTCGCGGCTGGTCCGCCTGTCCATTATCGTGGCGGCCAATCTCCTCTTTTGCGCCCACTACGGCCTCTTCTACATCGTCCTCATCCCCGCCTGCGCCGCCACCGACTACGCCCTCGGCCTCGGCCTCATGCGCTCCGGTGCCCCGGCGCTGCGGCGCGCGCTCGTCGCCATCAGCATCCTTGTCAACCTGTCTCTGCTGGTAGTCTCGCGCCACATGGGTTGGTTCCTCAGCCACGGCTGGGTCCCCGCGCACCGCGCGTCCGACTGGGACTGGATCTTCCCCTTGGGCCTCTCCTTCTACACCTTCCAAGCCCTCACCTACACCATCGACCTCTACCGCCGCGACGCCGAGGGAACCCGCAGCCTTCTGGCCCACCTGTCCGCCGTCTCGTTCTTCCCCACCCTGCAGGCCGGACCCATCACCCGCGTCGAGGAACTCGTAGGCCAGTTCGCCCGCCGGCCTCTCCTCAGCCGCGCCGATGGCGGACGCGCCTTTTTCCTCATCGGCAGCGGCGTCCTCAAGAAGGCGCTGATCGCCGACTTCTTAGGGGAGAACCTGGTCAATCGCGTCTTCGATACGCCCAATCTCTACAGCGGCGCGCAAGCCCTGCTAGCCGTCTACGCCTACTCGCTCCAGCTCTATTTCGATTTCTCCGGCTACACCGATATCGCCCGCGGCACCGCTCTCCTGCTGGGCATCGATCTCCCCAAGAACTTCGACCGGCCGTATCTCTCCGCCAACATCGCCGAGTTCTGGCGCCGCTGGCACATCAGCTTCTCCAACTGGCTGCGCGATTATCTCTATTACTCCATTCCCGGCAAGCGTACCAAAATCATGCCGTACCTGGGCTTGGTGATCACCATGCTGCTCGGCGGCCTGTGGCACGGCGTCTCCTGGACATTCGCGATTTGGGGCCTGCTGCACGGCTGCGGGCTGGCCGCCACGCGCTGGTGGCAGGCGCGCCGGGGACGGAACCGGCCGCAACCCTCCCCGCTGGCCCGCGCCCTGGCCATCTTCGGCACCTATCAATTCGTCTGCTTCGCCTGGATCTTCTTCCGGGCGGCGAGCCTGCAGGATGCCTCGCAGTTGCTGCAGCGCATCGCGTCTCTCACCCTCGGCCTGCAGGGCATAACGCCGCTGCCGGCAGCCGTTCTGGCGCTCTCCGCCGGTCTGCTCTTCGTTCCCAAGCAGTGGTACACCCGCACCATGGAGTCGTTCGCTGCCAGCCCATTCTATGTACACGCCGCGGCGCTGCTGGCAGTGGCAGCCGCCGTCCAGCTTCTGGCAGGCCGGGGCAACGTGGCCTTCGTCTACTCACGGTTTTGACCCATGCGCACCTTTCCCGTCCAAACCGCTCTCACCCTTCTGGCGCTGGCCGCGCTGCTCGCCGGTGCGCACCTGGTTATACCCGCCGTCCACGGTCCCGCGCCCAGACAATTCGCCTCCGTGGTCGATTTCCCACCCGAGCGCACGCTGGTCAGCCCCCTGGTGGCCCACGTCGAGCCCGCGCCACCCGCACCCCCGTCCGGCCTCCGGCGCGGCGCTCCATCCCTCTTGCTCGACGACACGTCACCCGCGCTCGATCATTTTTACGCCGCCCTGTGGCGCACCGAAAGAAAGCTGCCCGGCGCCATCACCCGCATCGTCCACTACGGCGATTCGCCCACTACCGCCGACCTCATCACCGGCGACGTCCGCTCCATCCTGCAAGGCCACTACGGCGACGCTGGCCACGGCTTCGTCCTCATCGGAAAGCCTTGGGCCTGGTATCGGCACAACGGTCTGCAGCTCTCGGCGTCCGGCTGGGACATGAGCCGCGCCAGCTTTGGGGAAGCGCGCGACGGCCTGTTCGGGCTGGGCGGCGTCTCGTTCCTCGGCGAGGCCGGAGCGTCCAGCAAGATTATCTACTCCTCGCCCGGACATACGCATTTCGAAGTGTGGTACCTCAAGCAACCCGGCGGTGGGTCGGTCACCGTCACGGGCGACGGCGCGCTTCTCGGCGAGGTCGATACCGGCGCTGCCGAGAAAGGCGCCGGAGTCGCCGTGTTCCACGCCCCCGCTGGAGTTCAGGCGCTGGAACTGAGCGTGGTGCGGCCGCCCGTCCGCCTGTTCGGCGTGGTGGCGGAGAAGAGCGGACCGGGCGTGGTCTACGACACTCTGGGACTCAACGGCGCCTCCATTAGCGTGCTCTCGCGCCTGATGAATGCGAAGCACCTGAGCGACGAGTTGCGGCTGCGCCATCCCGACCTGGTGATCGTCAACTACGGCACCAACGAGGCTGACTTCGCTTCTTTCATTGATCAGCGGTACGAGAAGGAGCTGCGCGAAGCCATCCGCCGCATCCGTGCGGCCCTGCCCGAAACATCCATTCTGGTCATGAGCCCCATGGATCGCGGCCAGCGCTCCGGCGCCGAAATCGAAACCATGCCCACTATTCCGCGGCTGGTCGAGATCCAGCGGCGTGTCGCGCGGGAGACGGGATGCGGTTTCTTTGACACGTTCCACACCATGGGCGGCGACGGCACCATGGCGCGCTGGTACACCGGCCAGCCGCGTCTGGTCTCGGCCGACCTGATCCACCCGTTCCCCGCCGGCGGCAAATCCATCGCCGTCATTTTCGCGCGCGAACTGGCCGCCGGCCTGAATCGCTATAAACTCCGCCAGATCCGCTGAAGTGGACACGCTTCAGCACGGTCGCCGCGCAAATTGCCAATCGGCCGCAGGATGCCATCCCAATGTCACTTACATTGCCGGAAAGCT
>CAZARO010000595.1:0-4422 GCA_964487165.1 uncultured Solibacteraceae bacterium
TCGGTGTGAATCCGTGTCCATCCGTGGCCCATTCTTCTTGGCGAACATAAGGCAACAGGCCACGGATGGACACGGATTCACACGGATTCAGCTGAGCGCCCGCGCGCGATATCGACCCGAGCGCGGTGTTACACTGTTCCTGCCGTGCTTAGCAGACCCGTATCCCGCCGCTGGCCGCCCAATCGGGGCGCGCACAGCCGGTTCGGTTCCTTTAGCGGCAGTAGCTACTCCAGTGGAAGAAAGAGGAAGGTATAGACGACGTGCCTAATTCACAGTTTTCGATCGATGAACCCAAGGGTAAATTGGGTGTCATGACGGTGGGCCTCGGTGCCGTGGCAACCACCATGATTGCCGGCGTAGAAGCCATTCGCCGCGGAACCGCAGCCCCCATCGGGTCCCTCACCCAGATGGGAACCATCCGGCTCGGCAGACGAACAGACAAGCGGGTTCCCAAGATCAAGGACTTCGTCCCCTTGGCCACCCTCGACGATCTGGTTTTTGCCAGTTGGGACCTTTTCTCCGACAATGCCTACGAAGCGGCTGTCAAAGCGGGCGTCCTCGACAAGCAACAACTCGAACCGCTCAAGGACTTTCTCGAAACCATCAAGCCCATGTCCGCCGCTTTCGAGCAGAAGTGGGTAAAGCGCCTCCATCCGAACAATCTGAAACCCGGCAAGACCAAGATGGCTCTGGCCGAACAGATCGGCGAGGACATCCGGCAGTTTCAGAAGACTTCGGGGGCTGACCGCCTGGTCATGATCTGGTGCGCCTCCACCGAAACTTACTCCACGCCGCAGGCTATCCACCAGGACCTGAAGTCATTCGAGCAGGGCCTTTGCAACAACTCCCCCGACATTCCGCCGAGCATGATCTACGCCTACGCCGCATTGAAACTGGGCGTGCCCTTCATCAACGGCGCACCGCACCTCGCGGTGGACATTCCGGCGCTGACCAACCTCGCCATCGAGAACCACATTCCCATCGCCGGCAAAGATTTCAAGTCCGGCCAGACGTACATGAAGACGCTGCTCGCTCCCGGCCTGAAGCTCAAACTGCTGGGCCTCAAGGGTTGGTTCTCGACCAACATCCTGGGCAACCGCGACGGCGAAGTGCTCGATGACCCGGAAAACTTCAAGAGCAAAGAGGAAACCAAGTCGTCGGTGCTCGACCGCTGCATCCAGCCGGAACTTTATCCCGAGCTTTATAAAGGCTACTTCCACAAGGTGCGGATCGAGTATTATCCGCCGCGCGGCGATGCCAAGGAGAGTTGGGATAACCTGGACATCTTCGGCTGGCTCAATTACCCCATGCAGATCAAGGTCAACTTCCAGTGCCGCGATTCCATCCTCGCCGCTCCCATGGCTCTCGACCTGGTGCTGTTCATGGACCTCGCCCAGCGCTGCCCGGACCTGGCGAAAATGGGCATCCAGGAATGGCTTTCCTTCTACTTCAAGAGCCCGCAGGTGGCCGCGGGCCTTTACCCGGAGCACGATGTGTTCATTCAGCAAATGAAGTTGAAAAATACGCTTCGTCACCTCCGCGGCGAAGATCTCATCACCCATCTCGGCCTGGAATACTACGACTGAGCGCTGGCCGTTCGACCGGGGCAGGCGTTCCCTGCCCCCGGTCAAAACGCACATTCCAACGAAAAGAGGATACCGATGAAAGCCGCTGTTTATTATGGACCACGCGATGTACGCGTGGAGACTGTGCCGCAGCCGTCAGCCGGCAAGGGCGAGGTGGTCCTGAGGGTGTTGCGCTGCTCGGTATGCGGTACCGACAAGCGCATTTATACGCACGGGCAGAAGAACGTGGTGCCCCCGACTATCACCGGGCACGAGATCGTAGGGCAGGTATACGAAGTGGGCGCCGGCGTTCACGGAATCGACGAAGGCCAGAATGTCGTGGTGGCCACCGTGGTCGGTTGCGGGAAATGCTATTGCTGCAAGCGCAAGCAGTACAACCTTTGCGAATCCTTCACTGCGCTGGGATACGACTATCACGGCGGATTCGCGGAATATGTCCGCATCCCGGCGGCCGCCGTCGCGCAGGGCAATATCATTCCGTTTCCGGATTCCATCTCGCTGGAGCGCGCCGCGCTGGTGGAACCGCTGTCGTGCTGTTTGAACGGCGAAGAGTATCTCAATGCCCAGCCGGGCGATCGCGCGCTGGTGATGGGTTCGGGGCCGATCGGCATGATGCACGCCGCCATTCTCAAATCGCGCGGATGCAGCCTGGTGATGGTGACGGATGTTTCCGAGGAGCGGCTGGGCTACGTGCGCGAGTTCGGTTTGGGGCAGACGTTAAATACCGCCGGCCCGAACCCGGTGGAGCGGATTCTGGAAGCCGCGGGCGGCGAAAAGTTCGACGTGGCCGTGACCGCCAACTCGGTGAAGTCGACGCAGATGGACGCCTTGAAGCTGGTGCGTAAGAAGGCGCGCGTGTGCTTCTTCGCCGGAATTCCGAAAGACGATCCGGTGGTGCCCATCGATACCAACGCCATCCACTACAACGAAATCTCGCTGTTCGGGTGCTTCGCGTCCAACCTGAATCATTACCATGAGGCCCTGGCCATGGTGGTGCGGGACGACATCCCATGGGATCGCTTCCTGACTCACCGCTTCAAACTGGACGACATGGTGAGGGCGTTCGGCGTGGTGGAGGCCGGACAGGGCATCAAGATGGTCATCGACTGCGAGTAGGCGGGCCCGATGGAACAAAACTGTCTGCAGGAACTGATCGCCGTCTCTCGCGCCGCGGGAGCGAATCCGTTGTACGTGCAAGCCGCCGGCGGGAATACGTCGGTAAAATCGCCCGACGGCCGCACCATGGCCATCAAGGCGAGCGGCACCACCCTCACCGCCATGAGCGAAACGGCAGGCTGGGTGGAATTGGATATAGCGGCGGTTCTGAGCATCCTCGGCCGCTCGGAGCTGGCTGAGCTGCCCTCGCAGGAACGCGAGGCGCGCGTGCTCGAACATTTGAGCAATTCGGTGGTCGGCGGGCATGGCCGGCCATCGGTGGAAAGCGCGCTGCACGCCATGCTGGGGCGCGTGGTGCTGCACACCCATGCGGTGGCCGCCAACGCCGTGAACTGCGGGCCGGGAGAAGCGCTGCTGGCGAAGTTGACCCGTCAGGGCGAACTGCCGCCGCTATGGGTTCCGTACACCGATCCGGGATGGTGCCTGGCGGCAGTGGTACGCGCTTCCGCGGATGCTTATGTCGCCAGACATGGGCGCTCGCCGGCCGTGATTTTCATGGAGAATCACGGCGTCCTGGTTGCGGGCGCGAATGCCGACGAATGCCTGCAGCTCCACCAGGATTGGGTCTCCCGCTGCGAGCGCTATTTCGAGCCCCAGGCTCCGGTGCTCCAACGCCCGCATGAAATCCCTTCGGCGGAATTGCGGCGCACCATGGTGGAACTGCGGCGCGCCTGGCGCGAAGTGAACGGCGGCCGGCCGTTCGTGCGCTATTCGGAGAATCCCGAACTGGCCGGAGCCGCTTGCGCGGAGTGGGCGAGCCTGTTGTCGCAAGGGGCGCTCACGCCCGATCACATCGTGTATACCGGCGCCCACGCGGTGCGCGCCGACTCGATCGAGGAATTGCCGGCGCTGGTGCGCTCCGCGCTGGCGGAAAAGTCGCCGCCGCGGCTGGCGTTAGTCAAAAACGCGGGAGCGTTCCTGTTCGCGGCCGATCCTCTCAAGCTGGATGCCGCCGAAGCGCTGGCCGTGGCGGGCGCGCGAATCGTCCGGCTGGCCGCCGGGAGTGGAGGCGCGCGCAATCTGTCGACAAGTTCGGCCAACTTCATCATCGATTGGGAAGCCGAGCACTACCGCGCGAAGCTCATGGGGGCGGCGGAAGCGCCTCTCTGGGGCCGAGTGGCGCTGGTGACCGGGGCAGCCTCGGGACTGGGATACGGAATCGCGCAGGGCCTGGTGGAAGCCGGCGCATCGGTGGCTTTCTGCGATATCGACGACGCGGGAGCCGATGCCGCCGCCGCAAGCTCGTCCGATCCGCGGCGGGCGATCGCGCTGCACGTGGATGTCACCTGCGAGGAATCGGTAGCGGCCGGGTTCGATCGCGTAATTCGCCGCTGGGGTGGCGTGGACTTGGCAGTGTGCGCGGCCGGCATCGCGCCTCCTTACGAACTGGTGGACATGCCGGTGGACAAGTGGCGGCTGGCTCTGGAGATCAATCTCACCGGTTATTTCCTGGTGGCGCGCGAGGCGGCGCGCATCATGCGCGCACAAGGCGAGGGCGGCAGCATGGTGATGGTTTCCTCGAAAAGCGGATTGGAAGCTTCCAAGGCGAACTCCGCCTATAACGCCACCAAGGCCGGGGAGCTCCACCTGATGCGCGGCTGGGCCCTGGAACTGGGGCGCGACGGGATTCGCGTGAACGCGGTGGCGCCGGGCAATGTTT
>CAZARO010000596.1:0-4417 GCA_964487165.1 uncultured Solibacteraceae bacterium
CCGCCCCACAATTAACGCAGAATCCCAGCTTTCCGGCAATGTAAGTGACATTGGAATACCATCCTGCCCTACTTCTCGAACGCCGACCGCCGCCAGTAGAACAGCTGCAAAGCCAACCGTGCGCCCAGTCCGGGGCGCGTGCCATCGAGACAGAAGAACCGCGGACGCGCAAACAACATCGCCGCTACCTGTTTCGCGTCGGAAAGCGGCGACGTGCGAAAAATCGCCAGCGTGACCTCGGCCTTCTCGTGGACGCCATACTGCTGCGGGCACTCCACCAGGTAATAGAAATACAGCGTCTCCAGCGAAACGCCGCCCTGCTTGATCGGCTTCTCCCAGAGCCGGTTTACCTCCTCCAGAAAGTTGCGATCGAGGAAGCGCGGCATTTTGACCGGCTTCTTCCGCGGAGAGCGGTCGCCGAATCTTCCATTGAGCAGCTTCTCGGCGAGGCTCCCCGGCGGAATATCGGAAGCTTCCACGTAGAAGCGATTTCCGCCCTTGGGAGTCGCGAAGTCCGCCGGCTCCAGACGGCGGCCCACGAAGAAATTGTGGTCGAGATGCAGAAACTGGCGGGAGAGCCCGGGAATCCGGAAAAGCTGCCACGCGATCGCGTCCGGGTCGGACGTCGGCAGCACGCTGCGATCGCGGAAGATGTCCTCGTGCCGCACCAGCGACAGGCGTTCGTGGCTGCCGCTCAGCCAATCCGGCGCCTGCGCCGCGGTCACCACGTACACTTTGCGAATCCACGGCGCGCATTTGTAGAGCGAGCGCACGGAGCAGCGCAGCACCAGCGGATCGCCGCCGGCCCAGGTGTAGACCGCGTCGATGGGCTGGTTTCCGGCTGGCTTGGCGGGTGGTTTGGCGGGGTTCACGGCTGCAGCGGCTCGCTTCCCAGGATAGTCCAGGCCGACTCGTGCCGGGTGAACCCTATGCGCGGATAATAATTCACCGCGGCCGGCGCCGAGAGCAGGATTACGCGCGTGTCAGGCCCGCCTGCCTCTTTCGTGAGGCGGATCAATTCCCGGCCGATGCCGCGCTTTTGGTATGTCTCGCGGACCGCGAGGTCGGAGAGATAGGTGGCATATACGAAGTCGGTCAGCGAGCGCGAAATGCCCACCATCAGGTCATCGTCCCACGCCGAAATCACCAGGTTGGCGTTGGCCAGCATGGCGGCCACGCGTGCCCGGTCGTCCGAAGGGCGGCGCGCGCCCAAGCTGCACGATTTGTACAGCTCGATAACAGCATCCACATCCAGATTGTTGCCCGTACGGTAAGCGATCACGAAATCGTCCTTGCGCTATTGTCGCGCAGAAGACGCCGTCACTCCACCGTTACGTGCGTCCCTTTGTGCTCCCCGTCCTTGGAGAGCTGCGCGATGCGCTCGTCGAGCAGGCTGCGCACACCCTTCAGAAATTCGATGCGCGAGTTGCGGAAGTGTTCGATACTGGCGCCACCCAGGCAGCGCTCGATCAGCGGCAACGCGGTTTCGCAGATAATACATCCCCGTGCTTTTTCGGAAGCGCTCGGGGCGTCGGGGGCCTTTGCGTCCATATCATGCCTCTTTCATTTCCACGGTCAACACCTTATTGTCCAACTTTGCGCGCACCGGCGAAAGGGCCGTCATGGACGCCGGCAATCCGATGTGCCGCCGCAGCGTCCCGATCTCGACCACCAACTCGTCGCCCTTCTTGAAAAGTCCCACCTCGCCCTTTTCCGCGAACGGCAGCCGCAGGCGCACTTCGTAATGGTCGTCCTGCTTGGTGAACGTGTAGGGCGCCTCGGTGCGAGTCACCACCGCGGGATCTTCGTCGGCCGCGTACAGGCTGCGCGACAGCTCTTCCAGGCGCTCGCGGCCCAGCACCTCGTGCGTAAAGAGCGGCACGCGCTTCACCGGTACAGGAGCAAAGTAGGCGTCGATCTCTTCCAGGATGCGCGCCTGCGATGCGTGCCACGTATCGAAGAACGCGTCGGTCACGGCCAGCGGGAGCACGCGGTTGACAATCACCGAATCCACCGCCAGCCCGTGCAGCGAAAAATAGACGAACGCCCGCTGCGTCTCGCGCAGCACCATGCGTTCGGGATTGGTCACCAGCCGCACGCTGGTGGTGTTGGGATCTTCCAGCAGGGTGTCGATGCCGTTCAGCTTTCCGAACAGCTCCTGGATGTTGGCGAAGTAGCTGTCGGTGGGCAGCTCCACCGGCGATACGCGGTTGGCGATGGGCCGCACCGCTTTCAGAAAGCCGCGTTGAAACGGGAAGATGTGCTTCATGTACCAGTCGAGCGTGGCCGGCATGCTGACGAAGCGCATGGATTCCGCGGTGGGCGCGCAATCCAGCACGATGACGTCGTAGCGGCCCTCGCGGCGGAACTGGTTCACGTACATCATGGCGCTCAGTTCCTCCATGCCGGGCAGGATGGCGAGTTCCTCCGCCTCCACGTCGCTCACCCCGGTAGTGCGCAGCACCGATACCACGTATGACGAGATTTCGCGCCAGTGCCGCTTGATCTCCTTCTGGATGTTGACCTCGTGGATGGCTAGGCGGCCGTCGATGCTGTACGGGTCGCCGGTCTTGCCGTGGAAGAGGCCGGTTTCCAGGTCGAAAGAGTCGGCCAGGCTGTGGGCCGGGTCGACGCTCATTACCAGGGTCCGGTAGCCCAGGCGGGAAAGTTGCAGGCCGGTGGCCGCGGCCAGGCTGGTTTTCCCCACGCCGCCTTTGCCACTGAATAAGAGGATGCGCACACCTCGATTTTACCGCCGGCCTAAAGATCCAACGGCAAACGGCCGATCTGTAGAGTATGTTCGAATGGAAGCCGCAATACAGCGTGCGAATCGGCAGCATCGACGGGCAGCACCAGAATCTCTTCCGCATAGCCGAAGAGTTGTTTGCCGCCATGAGTGCAGGGCAGGGAAAGGCCACACTTTCGAGAATCCTGGACCGGCTGGTGCAGTACACCAAGGTTCATTTCGCCCAGGAAGAGCGTCTGATGAGCGTCCATGGCTACCCGGATTTGGCGGCGCACATGGCTCAGCATCGTGCCCTTACCAAACAAGTGATGGATTTTCAGGCGGAATTCGATGCCGGCCATTCGGTCTTGACCGTACAGGTCCTTCACTTCCTCAAAGACTGGTTGCAGAATCACATCGCCACTTCCGACCAGAAGTACGCACCGTACCTGATCGAGCGGGCGGTAGCCTAGAACTTCGGGCGCTCCTCCGCGCGCCGCTGTAACATAGTATGAAGCCGCGACGCGGCCTGGTAGTGGAGGAGCACATTGGTAGTACTCGGGATCGATATCGGCGGTACGCAGATCAAAGCCGGAATGGTGGACGAGTTGGGCGCGATCCTGGCATCGCGGACCGTCGAGACGCCGTCCGACCTGGAGGGCTTCGTGCCTTCTCTGCACGACGCCATCCGCTGGCTTCTGGAAGCTACCACATTGCCCGCCGGGGTCGGTGTGGGCTGCAAAGGAATTATCAACCCCGACAGCACGCTGGTGGAAGTCCTGCCGGGGGCGCTGCACTATCTGGAAGGCCTTCGCCTGAGCGATCTGGTAGGCTTGCCGATCGACGTTCCGGTATTCGCTGACAACGATGCTAGGGTTGCGCTGTCGGGCGAGATGGTGTGGGGCGCGGCCAAGGGGTACGAAGACGTCATCATGCTCACCCTGGGGGCAGGAGTGGGCGGCGCGGTGATCGCCAACGGCCAATTGCTGCGCGGCCATAACGGCATGGCGGGGTATCTGGGCCATCTGACGGTGGATCCCGATGGTTTGCCCTGTTCCTGCGGAAATCGCGGCTGCCTGGAGACGGTTTTTTCGGCCCGGGCAATAGAAGGCGAGGCCTGGTCCGCGGTGCATCGCGGATGCCCTTCCACGCTGACCAGACTCTTCCGGGAACAACCACAACTGGCTACTTGCCGGACCATTTTTCAGGCCGCCAGCGAGGGCGACGAACTCTCCCAGTTCATTGTCGGCAAAGCCATCCACAATCTGGCGGCGGCAATCACAGGGCTGTTACACGTTTTTGACCCGCAAGTGGTGATTCTCGGCGGCCAGGTGGTGGACGCGGGGGCGGAATTGCTGAATCCGTTGCGGGAAGAAGTGTGGGCGCGCTCCCGCAATCTGCTGGGCCGCGAAGTGCCGCTGTTGGAGCAGCAGGTGGCGGACAAATCTGGGATAGTGAGCGCCGCCGGGCTGGTGATGGCGCCGCGCGGTTGAAGCTGAAAGCTGACAGCTGAGGGAGTTGCAAAAACTCGGCTCGGAATGGCGCCTCTGTGTTTGCAAGAGCCTACCGCGACCAACTCCCTCAGCTCTCCAGAGACTTCGTTCCGCAGCCTGTAAGTTGTTGAATTCCGGTTGGTGCAGGGCGTCCAAAGTGGGGCAGGATGGCATCCCAATGTCACTTACATTGGCCTAT
>CAZARO010000597.1:0-4404 GCA_964487165.1 uncultured Solibacteraceae bacterium
TACAGCCACCTGGTGGCGCCCAATGTCGCCGCTCCGCACCACCAGCATTTCTTCGCTTTCCGCCTGGATATGGACGTCGATGGCCCAGCCAATCGCGTGATGGAATTGAATAGCGCGGCGATGCCCGCGGGTCCGCAGAATCCCTACGGCGGCGGCTTCACCATGGACATGTCGCCCCTGCGCACCGAGCAAACCGCCCAGCGCCAGTTGAATATGCCGAGCAGTAGAAAGTGGCTGGTGGAGAGCTCGGCCGCGACTAACGCGCTGGGCCAGCCCACCGGCTACCTGCTGATGCCCGGCGAGAATTCGCTGCCCTTCGCCCAGCCCGATTCCTGGGTGCGCAAACGCGCCGGCTTCCTCAACGCGCAGCTTTGGGTGACGCCCTATAGCGATACCGAACGCTACGCCGCGGGCGACTATCCCAACCAGAGCAAAGGAGGCGACGGGCTGCCGAAGTGGACCTCCGCCAACCGATCGATTGACGGCCGCGACGTGGTGCTGTGGTACGTGATGGGGATCACGCACAATCCACGCCCCGAGGATTGGCCGGTGATGCCGGTCTATGAGGCGGGATTCAAGTTAATGCCCGTGGGCTTCTTCGCGAGCAACCCCGCGATGGATTTGCCGCCGGTGCGATAAATGCCAGGCTGAACTTCGTCGCCCCTGATTCGTACCCGCATTGAGGTATGGCATCGCAATTCGAATTGCACGGCGAGGCCAAGCGCGGGCACACCGAGCTTCTGCGCGACGGCGCCGAAATAAATGCCACCGATTAAACCTCTTCGAGGAACCCTGTTCCCAGGGTGGTGGAAACCTCGAAGGCCGCTGACCTGCGGCGCTCGGCAAGCGAATCGAGGTATCCGTGTTCATCGGTGTTCATCCGTGGCCAAATCGTTCTTCCGAGAGGTCGGGCGGGTTCGGGACAAAGAGATTGGCCACGGATGAACACCGATGAACACGGATCAAACCGCGACAGCGCTTACCGCAGACTTACTGCTGGCAGATAAGTTCCTGTCTCTTCCCGTTTCCACCAAGCCCGATCGCCGAAGTGCGTAAACGTGTATAAGTAAGCCCGCGCGCGCACATACTTCGGAGGAGCTTTGGGAAACGGATTATAACTCAACAAACGCAAAACGCTCGGCTCGCCTCGTAATAGTTTCAAAACGAAGTTCCCGAACCACTGATTACCTTCGTAACTCCCCAAAGCCGCGAACCACATCTGCCAATCGAGCCTGGGCTGGTACGGCGCCACGATGGGCGGACGCCGATAGACGTTGCCGGGCTTATAGGGAAACTCGTACGCCAGCCACGTAACACCATCGTTCGAGCCCTCCACCACAATCTCTTCTCTGCTGGTAGTCATGATGGCGAAAAGGCCGTAGCTATTGACAATCCGTAACGGATCGGCCACCCGTAAAACAGTCTTCCCTCGGGGCGGCAGCCATACCGAAAAAAGCTGGATGCAGACCAGGCCGCTCAACACCCCGATAAGAAGGGCCAACCCGACAGTTACTCCTTTCGACGCCCGGCACTCGGGCTCCGGCTCGATAAAGAGCCACATACACAACGCAATCGTAAGGAAGTTAAAGAATGTGTAATTGCCGGTCAGCAGGATTAATACCTGCAGCGCGATGGTCAACCACGCGGCCACGTGCCGGATGCGCCGCGGCGCGAAGAACAGAAACGGCACCAGTAACTCCACCACGAAAACGAATACTACCGACGCTTTTTGAACCCAGTCCGGCAGCTGTTGCATGTACCACGCCAGCGGCGTGGGTAGCGGCTGCGTGTAGTAATGATAAGTGAGCGCCGTCAAATTTCGCCAGGCGATATCGCCGCTCAGCAATTTCACCACGCCGCTGAAGAACATCAGCCGGAACACCAGCCAGCGGAACAGCCAGATGCGAACCCGCGCGGCGTCGGCGAAAATCGCCAGAAAGCCCGCTTCGCTCAACAGAATGTCCCATTGGAAAGAGTAGAAATCCTGGCCGACGGCGCACAGCGACAGCCACAGCACCAGGCAGACCGCCATGGCCGGACGCTGCCACCGGCCGAAAACCGCGATCAACGCCCACAGGCATCCAGCCAGCCAGAGGGCCGTCATGGCGGTGTCGGTGGGAACAATCCACAGCAGTGTTGGTACGTTTCGATACGCCGCGGCGCCCAGCGCTTCCCGCGCGGCTTGCAAATACTCCGCGAACGGCAGGATTCCGCGCCTGCCCAACAGCCCTGGCGCCTGTACTCCAAAGGACACAAAGGCCGTCAAATAGACAAGCCCGAGCAGACGCAAAAACGTCCGAACGCTTGCTATTCGGCCCTGAAAGCCTAATTTCGGAGTCCAGCCCCAGCCAAATCCGGTTCCGCTCACCCCCCTAATTCTCCCATTCCAACAGCCAAGTCGCCATTCAATGCATACCTATTTCTTTCAATCGGTTAAAGCGGCAAGATGGCCTCATTCTGGGAAAGAAGCACAACTATGAGCACTCAGTCCGTTGAACCGAAAGCCATGCCCCCCGCCAATCTGGTGCAGATCGGCGCCTCTGTTGAAGATGTGATTCAGCAACGACTTGCGGAAGAGCGAGCCCGCCTGGAAGCGGAAGCCGGCCTCGCCAAGCGTGAGACTCATCACTTCAAGAAGCCGGTGGAGAGGCCCTTCACCCGCCAGGAGCGCGGCTCTACCACGCTGCTGTTCGGCGGCCTGACGTGGAAGCATGAAAAGCTGGTGCACGGCGCCCTGGAAGGGCTGGGCTATCGCGCCGAAGCCGTGCCCACTCCGAACGTGAAGGCGTTCCAGGCCGGCAAGGAATACGGCAACAACGGGCAGTGCAATCCGACTTATTTCACCGTCGGAAACCTGGTGCAGTATCTGCAGAGCCTGGAAGAGCAGGGGCTCACCAAGCAGGAAATTATCGACCGCTATGTCTTCTTCACCGCCGGCGCCTGCGGTCCCTGCCGCTTCGGCATGTATGAAGCCGAGTACCGGCTGGCGCTGCGTAACTCCGGTTTCGACGGCTTCCGCGTGCTGCTGTTCCAGCAGTCCGGCGGCCTCAACCAGTCCGACGCCGAAGCCGGCCTGGAGATGAACCTGGACTTCTTCCTGGGCATCCTCAACGCGCTCAACTGCGGCGACGTGATGAACGAAGTGGGTTATGCCATCCGGCCCTACGAAATCACCCCTGGCGAGACCGACCGCATCCTCGACGAAGGCATGGATTACCTGCACGAAGTCTTCCGCAAGAAGCAGCCGTGGAAGCTGGATGGCGTGCTGGCCAAGTATCTGGGCGGCTTCACCGACAAGGCCGAATATATCGGTAAGTTCGTCAGCCAGCTCAAGGGTGACGACTATGTGCCGGCGCTGGAGCGCTGCCGCGATCAGTTCAACCAGATCGAAATCGACCGCCTGCGCGTGAAGCCCATCGTCAAAATCACCGGCGAATTCTGGGCGCAGACCACCGAGGGCGACGGCAACTTCAACATGTTCAACTTCCTGCAAAAGGAAGGTGCGCAGGTTCTGGTGGAGCCCATCGGCACCTGGATCATGTACATGATTCACCAGGTGGTGCAGAAATACAAAGACTTCAAGGGCCTGGAAGAAGGCGCCGTGCTGCCGCCCATCTGGAAGGTGGGATCGCGAGCCAAGATCGAGATCAATTACCGCCAGAAGGTCGCCAAGTTGAAGCTTGCCGAGGCTATTTTCAAAGGCGAATATCACAAAATCGTCAAGGCGCTGGGTGGCATCGCGCATCATCTGGCCGACCAGTACGAGCTGCAGCGCCTGGGCCATCCCTTCTACAATTCGCGCGCCGGCGGCGGCGAAGGTCACCTGGAAGTGGCCAAAAATATCTACTATTCGAACAAGGACCTGGCCCACATGGTGCTGTCGGTGAAGCCCTTCGGCTGCATGCCGTCCACGCAGTCGGACGGAGCGCAATCGGCCGTGGTCTCCAACTACAAAGACATGATCTACCTGCCGGTGGAAACGTCGGGCGAAGGCGAGATCAACGCTCATTCCCGTGTGCAGATGGCACTGGGCGAAGCTAAGAATAAGGCCAAGAAGGAATTCGCCGAGGCGCTGGAAAAATCCGGCCTGACCTTGGCCGAGTGCCGCGCCTGGGTGGAACTGCACCCCGAAACCAAGCGGCCTGTATACCATGTCCCTCACAGCAAGGGATACATCGGGCTCGCCGCCAATTTCGTGCTGCATATCGCCGAGCGCATGAAGACCGAGGGCAGGCCCGCAGTTACACAGCGGTCCGAGCGCGAATTAGCAGCGGTAGCGAACTAACTGGGGTCATACCAATTTAATCACCATGGAAAAACATTTCCTGATCGGAATGGATGTCGGTTCTACCACGGTGAAAGCCGTGGTGCAGGACGCCGCGACCGACGAGATCCTCTGGAGCG
>CAZARO010000598.1:0-4383 GCA_964487165.1 uncultured Solibacteraceae bacterium
CTTTTGCAGCACGCAGGAGCCGGACACGCCGGTAATCTGCGCCGTGGTCAGCCGCGCCACCGCGCAGAAATTCTGGGGTAATGAGAACCCGATCGGGAAGATGCTCCACCGTCCCACGGTCACCAGTTCGTACACCGTGATCGGAGTGGTCGGCGAGGTGCGGCACACGGCGTTGACTGAGGAGTTCCCCTGCTTGTATTTTTCCGCGGCCACGCACACGGCGTCGCTGATGGACATCGTGGTGCGGACGCAGGGCCGGCCGGAATCAGTGCAACCGTCGGCTCGTTCCCGCATTCACGATATCGATCCGGAACTGCCTCTGTCCAACGTCCGCACGCTGGAAGAGTATGTGTACAACAACGCCGCGCAGCCGCGGCTCAACGCGGTGCTGCTGGTGGTGTTCGCCGGTGTGGCGCTGCTGATCGCGGCCATCGGTGTGTACGGGGTGCTGGCCTACTCGGTGAATCAGCGCACGCGGGAAATCGGTTTGCGGATGGCCCTGGGAGCGCAACCGTCCGGCGTTCTCTGGTGGGTCGCTGGGCAGGGGATGCTCGTTTCCGCCGCCGGCATCGCCCTGGGTCTGGTGGGTGCGTACGGCTTCAACCGAGTGCTGGCCAGCCTGCTCTTCGACATTAAGCCGCGCGATTCCCTGACGTTCGTTACGGTCGCCGGCCTCCTGGCGGCGGTCGCCCTGACGGCCTGCCTGGTGCCGGCCCGCCGGGCCTCGCGCGTCGACCCGGTGGTCGCCCTGCGCGACGAATAGCGGCTGGTCCCTAACCAAGGCTTCGCCTTAATTTCGCGGGCTGAAGCCCGCGCCCACCAAGATGTGTAGATCCGCCCGGTGGGGTGGGCTTCAGCCCGCCAGTTAGGGAGCAAATGGCCGAACTCCAGACCAAGGCTTCGCCTTGATATCCCTGCGGGATATGGGAGTGGGCCGAAAGTCGGAATGACGACGCGTGATCGATTCCGGTGGACTCGCCGATGCAGCGAGAACAAAGTTCTCGTTGGCGCATAACGGAAACTAACTCGCGGCCAACTCCGGCATTAACCAAAGCTACTCTGGTAAGCCCGTCGCGCGCTTCTTACCATCGGGAATGTGGGTCCCGGCACCCTGACACTACCGCCTCGCCCAGTCACCTCGACCGCCAGGAAAACGCTGCTTGCCGCCGTCCTCGCGCCGCTGGTGCTGATCCCTGCCGCGATCGCCATTTACCTGGGCGCCTACGATTCCTTCGTGGATAATCCGCTCACCGGATTCGGCCTCTGGGGAACCTTCACCATCCACATGTGGACCCGCCCGCGCCACCGCGAGCTGCTGGCCACCATCGCCGCCGGTCTGGCGATGCGCGCGGTTTACGATCTCGCCATCGGCGAACATGGCTTCGCCGGCTCCGCCGTGATCGGCATGGGCGTTTTCCTGGGACTCGCCAGCCTCCTGGTAATGGCCGTCCAGTCGCTCCAGGGGCCGGGCGAGCGGCGCGACGTCTGCCGGCGCTCTCTCGGCATCATCGCCCTGCTGACTTATCTGGGATTTTGCCTGGGCTTCTATCTCTCGCTCGCCAAACTCGTTCTGCCGCGTAAGTTCGATTACTACCTTTATAACTTCGATGCGTCGCTGGGCTTTCAACCTTCCTTCCTAGCGGGGCGGCTGCTGGCGCGGTTCCGGCCTCTTTTCTGGATCGAATTGATGGTCTACAACTGCTTCGGTTTCTGGTTTTCGGTGGTCTACGCGGTGCATGCCAACGCGCGGGCCAAATATCCCGTAAACGTCGTGAAAATGCTGGTGGTCAACGCCCTCATCGGCTTCTCGCTGTACTTCTTCTGTCCCGCCATGGGGCCGAAATACGCCTTCCCATCGTTTCCCAACTTCGCCCCCGCGGTCCATGCGGCGCCGGTTTTGTTGAGCGGCGTGCCCAATGCCATGCCGTCGCTGCATTTCGGCGGCGCCTTGCTCATTTTCTGGTTCTGCCGGCCGTGGAAGTGGCTCTATCGCGCCATGGGACTGTTTGCCGCGCTCACGGCCTTCGCTACCCTGGGCCTGGGAGAACACTACCTTATCGACCTGGTAGTGGCGGTCCCCTACGCGCTGGCCATCATGGCATTCTCCGCGCAAATTCCCGAGCGCAAAGTGCCGCTTGCCGCCGGCGCGGCCATGCTGTTGCTCTGGCTGGCCACGCTGCGATTCGTCCACTTTTATCCGCCGATCGCCTGGACGTTGGCGCTGGCAACGGTCGCCATCGCCGCCGTGCTGCAGCACCGTTTGGCGACGCGCCTCTGGACCGCGGTAGAATAGCACAATTACCATGAGAAACGCCGTCGCCAGCCTGCTCTGTCTCTATCTCTGCGCGCCCGTGGCCTTCCCGGCCGACACCATCGGTCCACTGCGTGGATACTCCAACGACTCCGCCAAGACGGAACGCGATTGGGAAACCAAATTTCGCGCCATCCCCGACCCGGCCAACCTGCGCGCCTACATGGAGCGCCTCAGCAAGCGCCCGCACCACGTCGGCTCACCCTATGACAAGGACAACGCCGAGTGGCTCCTCGCCAAGTTCCAGGAATTCGGCCTCGACGCCAAGATCGAGACCTTCGACGTGCTCTTCCCCACGCCGAAGGTGCGCGCCCTGGAATTAGTGGAACCCTCCAAGTTCACCGCCAAGCTGGCCGAGCCCACCGTCGCCGTGGACCCCACGTCCGGTCAGCACGATGAGCAGTTGCCGGTCTACAACGCCTACTCCATCGATGGCGACGTCACCGCCCCGCTGGTCTACGTCAACTTCGGCATCCCCGAAGATTACGAAATGCTCGATCGCCTGGGCGTCTCCGTGAAAGGCGCAATCGTGATCGCGCGCTACGGCAACTCGTGGCGCGGCATCAAGCCCAAAGTCGCGGCCGAACACGGGGCCATCGGATGCCTGATCTACTCCGACCCGCATGAGGACGGCTACTTCCAGGGCGAGGTCTATCCCGACGGCCCGTTCCGCCCCAAAGACGGCGCCCAGCGCGGCAGCGTCATGGACATGCCGATTCACCCCGGCGATCCGCTCACTCCCGGGGTCGGCGCCACCAAGGACGCCAAGCGGCTGGCGCTCTCCGACGTCGATGTTTTCACCAAGATTCCGGTGATGCCGATTTCCTACGGCGATGCCGAGCCGCTGCTGGCTGCCCTGAAGGGCCCCACGGCGCCGACGGCGTGGCGCGGCGCGCTGCCCATCACGTATCGCGTGGGTCCCGGCCCCGCCAAGGTGCATCTGAAACTCCAGTTCAATTGGGACACGAAGCCCATCTATGACGTCGTGGCGCGCATTCCGGGCTCAACTTACCCCGATGAATGGATTATCCGCGGCAATCATCACGATGCCTGGGTCAACGGCGCGGCGGATCCGGTTTCGGGCGCCGTGGCCCTGATGGAAGAGGCGCGCGGCTTGGGCGCGCTCCTCAAGCAGGGTTGGCGGCCCAAGCGCACCATTATTCTGTGTCTCTGGGATGGCGAAGAGGAAGGCCTGCTGGGCTCCACGGAATGGGCCGAAGCGCACCAGGACGAGTTACGCAAATACGGCGCCGTCTACATCAATTCCGACGGCAATGGCCGCGGCTACCTGGGCGTGGAGGGCTCGCATACCTTGGAGAAATTCCTCAACAGCGTGGCCCGCGATATCGACGATCCGGAAACCAAGCTCACGGTGTGGAAACGGCTCCAGCTGCGCTCCATTGAGGCCCAGGGCGCGGAGGCGCGGAATCGCCCCGATCTGCGCATCGGAGCGCTCGGCTCGGGCTCCGATTACACGGCGTTCCTCGACTTTCTGGGCGTGGCTTCCGTCAACATGGGTTTCGGCGGCGAAGACCAGGGCGGCATCTACCACTCCGTCTATGACGATTTCTACTGGTACACCCACTTCGCCGACACTAACTTCGTGTACGGCCGCGCGCTGGCGCAGACTGCCGGCACTGCGGTGATGCGGCTGGCCGATTCCGAACTGCTGCCCTACGATTTCGATAACTTCACCGACACCATCCACCGCTATATCGACGAAGTGCAGAAGCTGGCCAAAGACAAGCGCGACCAGATCATCGAGCGCAACAAGCGGATCGACGAAGGGTTGTTCGCCGCCATCATGGACCCGCGCGTTCCCATGATCGCGCCGTCTAAGGAGACCGTGCCGCCGTTCCTCAACTTCGCGCCGCTCGACAACGGGCTGGCAGCGCTGCAGCGTACCGCCGAGGCATACGACAAGGCGCTAGCGCAGGCCGCCGAGAACAACGGTGCCGCACTGGCGCGCGCCGCATTGAAGGACGCCAACGATAAGTTGATCCAGGTGGAGCGGGCACTTACTCTGAACGAAGGGCTGCCCAATCGGCCGTGGTTCAAGAATCAGATCTACG
>CAZARO010000599.1:0-4378 GCA_964487165.1 uncultured Solibacteraceae bacterium
TACTGGACGGCGTTCCGGCCCATCCGCTCGTAGAAATCATGCGGCAGCGACTGGCCGCCGGGGTCGAGGAACACCGCCGTGGCCAGGCTGTCATCGTATTCCGTGGTGGCGTGAACCATGGTCCGGCCAAAGTCCTCCATTCCCGCGGGCGCCTCGGCTTCCCCGGCCGAAAGCAGGCCTAGCGCCACGCCGGTGCGCAGCATTTGCAGCATATCGGCCAGGCAGGTTTGATTTTCCAGGTCGAAATAGCAATGGCTGAACCGCAGCGAAGGGCCGCCGACCTGCCGCTCGGCTCCGTGGTAGGCCGCCGTAATGAGAAACGATTCCGACATCACGTGGCGCAGTTTCTGGGTGTCCGCTCCGAAATTCACCTGTTCGGACTGGATGCGCGACGCCGTCGCCTTGTCCGTGATCACCAGCGCTCCCGTGGCCGGGTCGGACAGCACCTTGCCGCTGGCGGTCAGGGTGGCCACCGAGCCCACGTTCAAAATACCTAACAGGTTCACATGCAGGCAGATTCCGGTGGTGCGCGCGGTCTCCCAAACACTTTGCACGCAAGAGATCCCCGGCAGGGAGGATGCATGTAGGGAACTCAGGTCGCCGCGCAATGCCTGCTCCACGGCCGCCCGCGATTCGGCCGTCAGGACCGCCAGATCGATCTCGTACAGGAAAGCCGCGTCGCTCGATTGCTTCTCGGTAAGTTGCGCCGAGAGCGCCAATTCGAGCTTACGCTGGACGGATGATTTAACGGCGTCACGGATGATCGAGATTTCGTCGCCGGATAGCTTGGCCTGGGCCAATTCGTGCAGGTCCGCTTTGGGATCGGCGCTGATTGTTCCGACAATGGTGGAAAACATATCGGTCGAGCCGAAAGCCGCGTCCACGCCTTCGCTGACCGTTGCCGACACCTGAACCTCCGAGGACTGTTCCCGGTACCAACCGAGCCGGACCTTGCCGGTATCGAGCTTGTGGGCGCAGACCTGGTAGCGGCACCGGATCTCATAGGAAGCGCCCACGGTCACGGTTCCGCCGGCGGTCACACTGAGCGCGGGCAGCGGCGCGGGAAGGCTGACCGAAGCCAGCGGGTTCGATAGCGCCAACAGGTCGGCGGTCACGCTAAGCTTGAGCGACCCGGTTCCGGTGACTGTGGCGAGACCGCCCTGGGGCAAGGCCGCCAGGTCGGCGGCGCACGCCGGAATCAGGTAACCGCCCACAGTTTGGCGGACTGCGTCCAGCAAGGTGACTTCCTTGCGTAAGGGGAAGCTGCGGTAATTAGCGATGGTCAGAGCCTCGCCCGGAGTCACTCCGAATGTGAGCTTGCCCGAATCGACCTCCACGTCAACACCCACGGAAGCGTCCATTCCGACCGAGACATAGCACGCGCCTTCCGGCACATCGGCATCCTCGGTCAGAATATCTTTCAGCCCTTCCGCGTGTTTGAAAAGGGCCAACGACCCATGCATTCCGGCCTGAATAGAAAGCTCGGGCGAGCCGGCGCCAATGGGGATAGGCTTATCAAACGAGACACCGAGCGAAAGCGCAGTCAGCGCCGGTTGGTCGAGCGTCAGCCCGCCCACTTTGGCGAGGCCGGGACTGTCGAGCCGGAGCGACGGCAATTGCTGGAAATAGCGCAGCAGCGCCGATGAATCCGCCGGTGTAATATCCTCATCCAGGCCAAACTGATCGGTCAGTTTTATCGTAGCCATATTCCCTCCCTGTCCCCTGCCCGGCACCCGAGAATCGTGTTCAATCGTATCCGAGTATGCGGATAAAAGGAAGCGGAAAGTTGTCGGGAAATGCCTCCAATAAGTGACACCGATGAGTAATTATTGACTCCCACCGGCTGTTTGCATAAGATAGACCCACGTCGTCCGGAGGGGATTATGCCGCGAATTTCTTCGCCAATTGAGCAAATCCGAAATCACTACACCGTTGTCGTAATCGGATCGGGTTATGGCGGAGCCATTGCCGCATCCCGGATGGCGCGCGCTGGTCAGACGGTTTGTTTACTCGAACGCGGCAAGGAACTTCAACCCGGAGAGTATCCCAACACCCTCGACGAAGCCAGGCGGGAGTTGCAAGCCGACGCGCCCGAGGGACACACCGGTTCCGCCACCGGCCTCTTTGATTTCCGCGTCAATAGAGATATCAACGTCGTACTGGGCTGCGGGTTGGGCGGCACTTCGCTGATCAACGCGAACGTGGGCCTCCGTGCCGAGCCGCGGGTGTTTGATGACCCCGCGTGGCCCGCGGCCTTCCGCCAGAACGCCACGCTTTGGGAAGAGAGTTACCGCCGCGTGGAAGAGGTCCTCCAGCCAAAACCCGTCCCCGAAGACTACCCGCCCCTGCTCAAGATGGAGGCCCTCCGGCAGTCAGCCGAATCCATGGCCGCCAAGTGGTACCGCACGCCGCTGTACGTCACTTTCGAGAACCCCAAAGACGGCGTCAATTTGTTCGGCGTCCCGCAGCAGGCCTGCATCGGCTGCGGCGATTGCGTATCGGGATGCAACTTCCACGCGAAGAATACCACGCTGATGAATTACCTGCCGGACGCCGTGAATTTCGGCGCGGAAATCTTTACCGAGGCTGGCGTGCGCTATCTCGAACGGGCGGGCGATGGCTGGCTGGTGCACTTCCAGGCGCTAGGCGTGGGACGGGAAAAATTCGGCGCGCCCGATCTGTTCGTGGCCGCCGATATCGTGATCCTGGGAGCCGGCGCGCTGGGCTCCACAGAGATCCTCCTGCGCTCGGCTCAGCATGGATTGCCGCTCTCGCCAGTGGTCGGGGAGCGGTTCACCGGCAACGGCGACGTTCTGGGCTTCGGCTACAACACCGATCGCGCGGTCAACGGCATTGGCTTCGGCGCTCACGACCCCCGCGGACGCCAGCCGGTGGGTCCGTGCATTACCAGTGTTATCGACTTGCGCGAACAGCCGGAGCTCAACCAGGGCATGGTCATCGAGGAGGGCTCCATTCCCGGCGCCATCGCCGCTCTCTTACCCATAGGGCTCTCCGCCGCGGACACACTCGGCGGAAATCGGCCCAAGAGCCTTTACGAAACCATCTCCATGAAGGAGCGCGAACTGGAAAGCGTGGCCGGAGGAGCCTATGTGGGCGCCATCCACAACACCCAGACGTACCTGATTATGACCCACGACAACGGCCGGGGCCGTATGTACCTGGAGAACGACCGGCTGCGCATCTCCTGGCCGGGCGCGGGCGGCGAGCCCATCTTTGCCGAGGCCAACCGCAATTTGCAAAAAGCTACCGAACCCTTGGGCGGGGCCTACGCTCCCAACCCCTCTTGGCATTCCCTGCAATCAAAGTCGCTCGTCAGCGTGCATCCGCTGGGAGGCTGCGTCATGGGCGAAGACGCCTCCAGCGGCGCGGTGAATCATAAAGGCCAGGTATTCGCCGGTTCGAGCGGCACAGCGGCTTACCCGAGCCTCTACGTGGACGATGGCGCGGTGCTCCCGCGTCCGCTGGGCGTGAATCCCTCGCTCACGATCTCCGCCGTGGCCGAGCGCACCTGCGCCCTCATCGCGCAGGACCGCGGCTGGACCATCGACTACACACTCGGCTCCAAACCGCGGCAGGCGGTGGCCGCCGCGGCTGCGGGCATCGAGTTCACCGAAACCATGAAAGGCTTCTGGATGGAGGGCGCCACCGATTATGCGGCCGGAGCCCTGCGGGGCGAAACCGCCGGCAACTCCTTCGAGTTCATCCTCACCATCCGCGGCGACGACGTCAATCGTATGCTCTCCGAACCGGGGCACGAGGCGCGCATGGCCGGCACGGTGCTGGCCCCCAAGCTCTCCGCCAGTCCGCTGAGCGTACAGGGAGGCCTCTTCCAGCTCTTTGTGGTGAATCCGGATGAGGTGGAAACGCGCAACATGCGCTACCGCATGACGCTGGTTTCCGAAGAAGGCAAGCGCTGGTACTTCGATGGATTCAAGGTAGTGCACCAGGGCCCGTTGACCGCGATCTGGCACGATACCAGCACGCTTTACATCAGCTTGCGCGAAAACGATGCCACCGGTCCCGTGGCGGGCATGGGCATTTTGCACATCGAGCCTGCGGATTTCATGAAGCAGATGACCACCATGCAGGTGACCAACGCCAGCGGCCCCGCCGAACGGCTGAAGATCACGGCCCGTTTCGGCGAGTTCTTCGCGGGCACGCTGTTTGAAACCTACGGCGGTATCTTCGCACGGTCCACCGCATTCACTCCCGATGCGCCGCCGCGCAAGAAGCGCGCGCTGCGGGCGGGCGCGCCTGCGGTGTACACGTTCCCGGCCAAAGACGGCGTGCCGCTGCGCCTCACCCGCTACCAGGGAGGATCGAAGGGCCCGGTGATTCTGTCGCATGGCCTGGGCGT
>CAZARO010000600.1:0-4369 GCA_964487165.1 uncultured Solibacteraceae bacterium
CCGCCGACGGCACTTTCGAGGTACCGAAGGTCCCGGCCGGCCGCTACGACATCTCGGTGTCCAGCTTGGAGCAACCCTACGACCGGATTCCGCTGGCCTCCGCAACCAAGGGCGCCCGCGACGTTCTGAAAAACGGGCTGGAATCGCCATGGAGCGATGACGGCATCCTGAAAATAACTGTGGCTTGCTCCGGCCAGGGGGTGCAGAAATGAAAACCGCCATTTTACTGATCTGCTCCGCGGCAGCGATGCCGGCGCAATTGCTGGAAGGCACCGTGTACGACGCCCTCACCGGAGTCCCGCTGCCCGGCGTCGTGATAGCGACCAATGCCTTCAGCGAAGGGCCGACAGCCAGGACCGACGCATCCGGCCACTTCCGCATGCCAGTGCCTGCCAACCATTCTTCCCAGCTCACCGCGGAAAAGGCCGGATACCTGGAACCCGTGGACACAATCGCCGACTGGAATTCGCAGACCATGCGGATCGAGCTCAAGCCGGAAGCTGTTATCACCGGAAAGATTCAGGACGAAGACGGAATCCCAGCCGGAGGCTCCAGGGTCTATGCCGTGCATTACCGGATACTCAACGGCGAGCGCACACTGTACGTTTACGCCGCCGGCGAGACCGATGAGCAGGGCAACTATCGCATCGATAACCTTATGGCCGGCCGGTATTACATCCGCGTCGACTCTCGCGACGCCAGTAACTGGGACCCCCGCTATGTCCCGCAATACCTGGGCGGCACTCTGCAGCCGGACGACGGCCACATGGTCGAGGTCAATCTTGGCGAGACCCTCCAGAATGTCGACATTCGCCTGGCTCGGTACGAGGGCGTAACGGTGAGCGGACGGATTGAAGGGGTTACCGCCAAGCCGCGCGGTTCGGGCTATGTAGTGACGCTTGCCGGCGAGATGGCCGGGAACACTTATCAGACTTACGGGGCTGAACCCGCGTTCGTCATGCGCCACGTGCCGCCGGGGACTTATAAGTTGCGCTATGGGCAGGGCAACCCGCGTCCCGGCGATCTCTTCGCCCAATCGAAAGTGGAAGTCGGCGATCGCGATGTGAGCGGCCTGGTAATAACCCCACACGTTGTGCAACCCGTCGATGTGGAAGGGCAAGTGGCAGTGCGCGAAGGCGGGTCGCCCGGATCCTGGTCGGTCTATCTCCACAAGCCGTTCGGTTCGGGTGTGGGGGCTCACACCAACGAAGACGGATCCTTCGTCGTAAAGGGCTTGCTGCCGGAACACTACCTCGTGCAACTGATCGCCGATAAGAACGCACCCCAGGGAAAGACGGCCGCGCCGGGCTACATAGCTTCCGCGATGCTGGGAGATCTGGACGTCCGGGAAAAGGGCTTCGATCTGGACGGACCGCCGCAAAAACCGCTGCGCATCACCGTCGGCACGCAATACGCCAACATCGGCGGCAGCGTTGTCGATTCGCAAGGTGCGCCGGTGGCCCACACAACGGTCTTTTTCCGATCGAACGCGCCGGTCCGGCTGGGCAGCGCTGTGACCGACGACAAGGGGCGGTTCCAAGCGACGCTGACCGAAGGCGGTGACTTCCACGTATACACGTCAACCGATCAAAGCATGATGGCAGCGCAGGGCGAAGACGAATATCTGACGGCCCACACGGGCGATTTTCCGCTCATTCACGTGGCATTAGGCGACAATCCCCCGCTAATTCTGGTGCGGAACGCGAGGCTGGCGCAGTAAATGCTCGCTATCCGCCTCGCCACTCTGGAGGACGCCGCGACTATCACCGCCCACCGCCGCGCCATGTTCTTCGACATGGGACACCGCGACGGCCGCGTGCTCGATTCCATGAGCGCGGCGTTCCTGCCCTGGGTGCGTGAAAAGATGAGCGCCGGCGAATACCTGGGGTGGTTCGCGATGGCCGAAGACGGCTCGGTGGCCGCGGGCGCAGGCCTGTGGCTGATGGACTGGCCGCCCCACATGGTGGGACCGGGCAGCCGGCGCGGCAACATTCTGAATGTTTATACGCGCCCTGAATTCCGCCGCCAGGGGCTGGCCCGCCGGTTGATCGAAACGGCCATCGACTGGTGCCGCGCGAACGGCGTCCGCACCGTCATCCTATACGCTAGCGACGAAGGCCGGCCCCTCTATAGGGCGCTGGGATTCGAGGCGAGCAATGAGATGCGGATGACGATGTAGGGCAGGATCGAGGACCCTCCTGAGGGTGTTCTGTGGGGCAGCCAATCCTGGCTGCAGGCCGTCTTTCAGGCGGCCTTTCGCGGGCTGGAAAGCCCGCGCCACCGGCTAAAGCCGACTGCAGGCTGAAGCCTGCCCCACGAAAAGGCCAAAGTCGAGTCGCGGGCTGAAGCCGGCTGAAGCCCGCTCCACCGGTGGGGTGGGCTTCAGCACGCCAGTTAGGGTTAGGGAGCAAATGGCCAATCGCCAGAGGCCGCCTTCCAGCCGGCCCGGCCGGCTGGAAAGCCGTGGGCGCCCTCTGGGCACAGGCACGATTGCCTGCCCCACTTAGGCCGCGCCCAGGTGCTTGGCCAGAAACGGCAGTCCGCGTTTGCCCCAAAAGCTGTGCGGGCCGTCGAAGGTCTCCTGCTCGGTGGCCGCGCTCGCGCCGAACACGGCGTACACTTTCTGCACGCGCTCGAAACTCTCCCGACTGGCGGCGATGGGGAAAATATCGTCGCGCTCTCCCGATTCGGCGAACAGCGGACGCGGAGCGATGAGCCCGGCCACATCGTACTGCTCGGCCCAGTTGAGAATGCCCGGCACGTAATTATCGATGCAGTGCGCGACGCTCATGATGCACTCGCGGAAGGTGTTCAGATAGCCGCTCACCATGGCGGCGCGGATGCGCGGTTCGAGCGCCGCGGCGAACAGCGTACACGTCCCGCCGCCCGAAATCCCCATGCAGCCCACGCGGGCGGCGTCGAGTTCCGGGCGCGTGGCGATCCAGTCGATGGTGCGCATCACGTCATAAACGCGCCACCCGATCATGGTCTGGCCCAGCAGCAGCGCGGCCCCGGCGGCAGGCTGGCACGCCGCCGCGCCCAGCCCTTTGCCCTTGGTCACCGCATCGCGCCGGCATCCGAACGCCATCGGCTCGATAGCCACCGCCGCCATGCCATGTTCCACCGCCTGAATGGCGAAATCGTGCTGATAGCCGTCCTTGTCGGTGCGGTCACGGCCGTTCTCGTCGATCCCCACGATATCGTCCACGCCGCGCCCGTGTCCCGGTACGCAGACCACCGCCGGGTGCGGCGCGCTACCGGATTTGGGCGTCAGCAGGTAACCCAGCACGTAGAGACCCGGCCGGCTGCGGATGACGAATTTCTCGCGCCGGTACCCCGGGAAGTCGCGTACTTCCAGCGTCTGCGCGTCGAGCGGCGAAGGCTTCGCTGGAAAGCCGCCCAGCAGGTCCGTCAGCTTGGCGCGCAAGTCCCGCTGCCAGCGCTCGGCTTCGGCACGGGTCTGCGCCTTAAACGTCAGGCGTAGGGGCGCCGCGTCGTGCAGTTGCTTGGTGTACAGCACCGGGTCGAACCCCGCGGCGTCCACCTTGTCTTCGAAGCCATCCAGCGCACCCGTGTACTTGGCGGTATCGGCCGCCCGCGCGGGGCGCGTTTCGAGCAGCGCCGCGCCAGCCACGGCGATTCTTCCCAGATCGCGTCGCGTCATGTGTACGATCATAATCGATCCCAGGGCGCGTGCCATCCCTTATAATGAGCTTTTCCGATCCGAAAGAAATCTTCAATTGATTAGGAGAAATCATGTCTGCGAAGCGTATAGGCATTCTCACGGGCGGCGGCGATGTGCCGGGACTGAATTCCGTGATCAAAACGGTAGTCTACCGGGGAAGTGAAATCGGCTGCGAAGTCATCGGCATCAGGCGTGGCTGGGAAGGTCTCACCCATGTCAACCTGGAAGACCCGGCCAGCCGCACCCGCTACGTGCTGCCGCTGAACCGCGAGAATACGCGCACCATCGACCGCACCGGCGGCACCTACCTGCACAGTTCCCGCACCAACCCCTCGAAGATGAAAAAACTGCCGCCGGTGCTCGAGGGCCAGAATTTCCCCGCCAAGGAATCCACCAAGAAGGGCGTCACTTCGACGGTCTACGACGTAACCAAGGCCGTGCTGAAGAATATCGAGACGCTCAACCTGGACTATTTGATCGCCATCGGCGGCGACGACACTCTGAGTTACGCCGCCGAGCTCGATCGCCAGGGCTTCCACGTCATCGCCGTTCCCAAGACCATGGACAACGACGTGCAGAATACCGAATACTGCATCGGCTTTTCGACCGCCATCACGCGCGCCATGGACGCCATCGAGCGCCAGCGCACCACGGTGGGATCGCACGAGCGCATCGGCGTTTTCC
>CAZARO010000601.1:0-4366 GCA_964487165.1 uncultured Solibacteraceae bacterium
GGTGCCGACCTTCCTGGTTGTGGAGTGGCACTGGAGTCATCCGCCCACGCGCTGGGAGCATTGGAAGAACTTCGTCAAGCAGGGCGACATCATCGAGAAAGGCGATGTCCCGGTTCCCGACAAACCCGGCATCGGCGCCGAAATGAATGAAGAATACCTCAGGAAGCTGCCGGGCGTAACCGGGTTCCCGGCATAAACCGAAGGCAAAGGCACGGACAGAATCGAGGGTGCACATGAATAGTCGGTACGTTCGCATGGCGAGATCGCCCATCGTGGCGGTGGCGTTGATGGCGCTGGTGGTGCCGCCTGGTGTCTGGGGGCAGGTGTTCCAGTTCACCAGGGAACAGATGCTGCAGTACACCGCCCAGAACCCCTTCGACCGTTTTCCGGACGGCAGGCCTAAAGTGCCGGATGAACTATTGGCCAAGCTGAAGGATATGTCAGCCGAGGAAGTCCTCGGGCTGTCGCAGCGAGGTTATCGCAACCAGTGGGAAGCCGGATGGCAGGTCCTGCATCCCCAAAAGCGGCTGGTGGGCCGCGCCCTGACCCTGCAACTGATGCCCACCCGGCCCGATGTCGCCGATGTCGATGCCGCCGCCCGCCGCGAGAAGAATCTGCTGCGGCTGAACCATCAGACCGCCATCGATATGCTTCGCAAAGACGACGTGCTGGTGGTGGACGCGTGTGGGGCGCAGTTCGGAGGAGTGATCGGCGACAATCTCGGGTTCTACATCATGAAGACTACCGGCGCGGGCTTCGTGATCGATGGCGCCGTCCGGGATATCGTCGGCCTCAATCCGTTCACCGATCTGGCCGGCTATTACCGGGCCGCGGTACCGCCCGCCATCCACGACCTGATGGTCACCGGGATCAACGTCCCGGTGCGCATCGGCAACGCCACGGTGATGCCGGGCGACGCCGTCTTCGGCGACCCGGAGGGCGTCTACTTCATCCCGCCCAGCCAGGTGCAAGGTCTTGTCGACGATGCCGATGTTACCCACATCCACGACGACTGGACTAAGAAGAAGTTCGAAGAAGGCAAGTACATCTCGACGGATATCTACGGCAGTCCGCACGACCCCGCGCTCATCAAGGAGTATCAGGATTATCTGAAAGAGAAGTTGGGCGCCCAGCGGTACGAGGAATATATGAAGCGCCGCGCCGCTCAGCCGCAACCGGGCGGCCCTGGCGGCGGCCGCAGTGGCCGCGGCGGCCAGTAGGGCGACTGCCGTCCCGTCGTGCGTTTTCGAGATGCGATTCGTACCACGGACGCGGACGCTTCGCCCAAGATGCGTGGACAAAGCGGCCGCCGCTTCCTGTCAGTGATGAATCCTTAATTGGGTAGGCTGAAAGCGTACTGGAATCGGAAATAATAAGCTGAGTACCGAGCCCCCGCTGGCGAAGCTCCGCAGGACACCGCCTGTCGCCGCATCGAGCGCGTACATCTGCCCCGAATAGGAACCGGCATACATCACGCCGTTCGCAACGCTAACCGAGCTCCGGTCGCTGGCACCGGCCGGGTCCGCCGTCTGCCAAAGAACTTTTCCCGTGGCGACATCGAGGGCGCTCCACGCTCCCCCGGTAATCTTCTGCCCGGATGTCAGTGTATATGTCGCCATCACGAACAGCAACAGCCTTCCTTATACAGACCGCCTGGACCAACCGGCGTGCTCCATAGGACGCTGCCGTTCTGCGGAGTGCATCGTGTCCAGCCAGCACCGCTTCCGGTATCACCCAAGGTGAGCTTCACTCCAAGATAAGGCCGCGGGATTGCATAGGAATCGGCGGATGCCAGCAGTTGCCAAAGAAGAGCGCCGTGGAATCCTGCCGGTAGAAGCGATCGGACAACGTGATGTGACCACCCGTTGGCACTCGAGTCCAGCGTTCGACACGCCGGGAAAACCAAGGTTTGGAACGCCATGAAGACCAAGGAGTGACATGAAAACCAGTAAATCGAATCTAGTTTCTGAGCCTGCTGCGGGTGCACCGCGCAACACCGGTTTACTCGTGCGGCTCGCGTCGATAGGAGTGGTGCTCGCGGTGGCGGCGGGTCTCTTTTTATATGCCGGCGGATGGCTCACACCGCACGCACTGACTCCTACAGTGATAATCGACACATTCCAGCGCATCAACGGAGTGCATTCCGGATTTCGCCGCAATCACGCAAAAGGCGTCGATGCCACCGGGTTCTTCGAGAGCAACGGCCAGGGACAGGCGCTCTCCAAAGCTCTGCTTTTTCGCCCCGGCAGCGTGCCCATCGTGGCTCGCTTTGCGCTGGCGGGCGGCCAGCCGTATGCCGCCGACACACCGGGAACGGTTCGGAGCCTGGCGTTTCTTTTCAAACAGGCCGACGGCCAAGAGTGGCGCACGGGCATGGTCAACATCCCCGTTTTCCCCGTGAATACACCACCGGCGTTCGCCGAGTTCCTGGTGGTTTCTTCGCCCGATCCGGCTACCGGAAAACCAATTCCGGGCGCCATGAACGCCTTTCTTGCCAAGCATCCGGAAACTGCGGCGGCGCTGAAGATAATTGGCAGTCATCCGTTCACGTCCGGATTTGCGGACAGCCCCTACTATGCCCTGAACGCCTTCCGTTTCGTCAACGCCGAGGGTGAATCGACACCGGTCCGCTGGTACGTGGCGCCGGATCAAACCGTCGAGACACCCAACGCGGCCGCAACGGACAAGAACTATTTGTTCGATGCACTGATCCAGCAGATTCATGCGAAGCCCTTGCATTGGCGTTTGATCCTTATTGTGGGACAGCCGGGAGATCCGACCGCGGATGCCACGCGTCCCTGGCCGCCGGACAGGAAACAGATCGACGCGGGAACCTTGACCATCGACGCCCTTGAGAGCGAAGATAGCAGCGCAACGCGCGACATCACCTTCGATCCGCTCGTGCTGCCTGACGGGATCTCGCCGTCGGACGACCCTCTGCTGAGCGCCCGCTCGGCGGCGTATTCGCAGTCCTTCAGAAGGCGCGAAGGCGAGCGCAAGGACCCCAGCGCCATTTCGGCCGCGGAGGTTGGAAAATAGCTATGTCCACTACAAAGAATCCCACTCAATTTGCGCTCCTGTCGCGCGTCTTGCATTGGCTGATGGCGGCACTGCTTGTGACGATGCTATTCATTGGAGTATCGATGGTGGCCTCACTGGGAGACTACCACCGGCTGGTGACGCTTCACCGGCCGATCGGCATTCTGATTCTCATTCTGGCGGCCATCCGGCTGATAACCCGCTTAGTGACCCGTGCCCCGGCACTTCCGCCTAATGTGCCGCGGGCGGAAAGATTCGTTATAAAGGCGTCCGAGCAACTGCTCTATACCTTGTTTATCGCCCTGCCTCTGGTCGGCTGGGCCATGCTATCGGCAGGCCACTTTCCGATCGTGATGTTCGGATCGGTGCACCTGCCCCCCATTCTGCCCGCCAAGCCCGAGCTGTACGCTACCCTGCGGGAAACCCACACCATACTCGCCTATCTGCTGTTCGGGGCCTTTCTCGCCCATTTTGGCGCGGTGTTGTTTCACACCCTGGTTTTGCGGGACGGCCTGTTGAACCGCATGCTTCCGTGGACCGTTCGCGCCGCGGAAGGCGAAAGTCGAACCTAAAACAAAGGCAGCCGCTATTGTGCTGGTGGAGAAGTTGATCGAGCGGATCGCCGACGCGGACTCGAAGCCGGCGTGGAAGCCGGAGTCGTTTTTCAAGCGGTATGCGCAGTAATTGCTCCAGCCGCATGATATCCGTCATGCGGCTGGACAATACGACTTAGTTGAATTAGAAGCTACCAGATCAAGCGTCCCGACACGTCTATGGTCCGCGGACCAAGGTCGGATGTCACGGCGCCGAAGGCCGGGCTGCTAATGCTGGTGTTCAAGCCACTCCATTGCGGGTGGTTGAATGCATTGAACATATCTACCCGCAGCTTGAACTGGAATCGCTCCTTGACCGGGAATATCCGCTGGATCGAGAGATCGAAGTTGTTCTGCCCGGGTCCGAAGAAGGAGGCGCGGGGAGCATCGCCGAGTTGGTCCTGCGGAGTGATGGCGAACGCGGAAGTATTGAACCACCTGGAAAGCGTCCGCTGTGACGATGAGAGACTCGGATTACTCAGCGCGTTCACATATTGCGAATTCGAGAACAGGCCGAGGGTATTCGATTGCGACACGTTGTACGGATACCCGACCTGCATTTGCACCAGGCCGCCGGCTTCCCAATGTCCAATCACGTAACTCAACACCGGGACGCCGCGCAGAAGCTTGCCGCCGTCGCCGAACGGGAGGTGATAGACGAAAGCCGTGGTAAAGCGCTGGGGAATATCGATCATCGAAATGCCGTATTCGTTCTTGAGGTTGTATACATTCTG
>CAZARO010000602.1:0-4357 GCA_964487165.1 uncultured Solibacteraceae bacterium
GCGGTGGGTTGCGGGATCGTATCCGCGGCTCATCGTCGCCGCCAGCGGCTTCGCCACCACCGGCTTCTTCGTGGGGGAACTGAACCGCCGGCGAAGACTCCTGTCGGCGCACCTGGAAGAGCGCGGAGAACAGATGAAACTCCGCCGCGAAGCGGAACAACAGGTCCGCACCCTGATCGAGACCAGCCCGCTGGCAATTCTCACGCTCAACCAGGCGGGACGAGTGGCGCTAGCCAACGAGTCGGCCCGCCAGTTGCTCGCTTTCGATACCGACCCGCTGCAAGGTAAGGACGTGACTCCGTATCTGCCGATCCTGACCCGCATGCTGCAGAGAGGCGGCAACATCCGCACCAACGTGGAATGCCGCGGGCAGCGGCGCAACGGCGACGTATTCCTGGCGCACGTGTGGCTCTCCACCTATCGCACGTCGGAGGGGCCGGCATTGGCCGCGGTGGTGTGGGACGCTTCCGAAAATCTGCGCGACCGCGAAGGAGCGGGCCTGGATTCCATGATGGCCACTTCGCGCGTCCTCATCGGCGCCATGTCGCACGAAATCCGCAACCTCGCATCGGCTGCCGACACCGCCTACACCGCGCTGGCCGAACACGGAGCGCCCGCGCAGCAGGAGCAATATCAGGCGCTTGGCAGCCTGATCCACGGCCTGGAAAAAATCGCCTCCACAGGCCTGCGGATGGCATCCAACCGGGAGGCGGTGGTGGCCGACCTGGGAACCGTTCTGGACGAAGCACGCATCGTGATCGACCCGGCGCTGCGCGAGGCCGGCGTAACCTCTGTATGGGAAGTGAGCGCGGGGCTTCCGCTGGTGCGGGCGGATCACCACGCTCTGCTGCAGGCCTTCATCAACCTGACGCGCAACAGCCTGCAGGCCCTGGAAAACAGTCCCCGCAAGGAAATGAGCGTGGTGGCGTCGCTCGAGCGGGACCTGGTGGTGGTGCGATTCCGCGACACCGGCCCAGGCGTGGCGCACCCCGAGGAACTATTCCAACCGTTTCAGCCGGGCGCGCACTCGATGGGGTTGGGGCTATACATTACGCGGGCCATCCTGCGGTCGCACGGCGGCGGTTTGCGCTACGAGCCGCCGGAAACAGGCAGCTGTTTTGCCGTAGAACTCTGGCCCGCGGACAACGTGGTGGAAGGATGATGGACGGTCTGCCAAAAGTCACGAGCGTGTTGCTGGTGGACGACCACGCGCTGTTTCGCGAGAGCGTGGCGCGGGCACTGGCGACGGATCCGCGGCTCGCGATCGAGCATTGCGCAAGCATCGCGGCGGCATTGCAACTTCTGGCCCAGCGCGCGTTCGACCTGGTTCTGCTGGACCACGATCTGGGGAGCGAAAGAGCTTCGCAGTTCCTGCCGGCCGCGCGGCAGGGCGGCTTCGAGGGGCGGGTGCTGGTGGTAACGGCCTGGGTCAGCGGGACGGAAGCGCGCCGCCTGCTGCAGCAGGGAGTCGCGGGCATATTCCTCAAACACGCGCCGCTGGAGGAACTAATTGCCGCTATCCGCGCGGTAATGTCAGGGGGCACCTGGGTGGACCGCTCGCTGGCGGGGGAAGAGAGTCCCGTCAACGGACAATCGACCGTGCCGCAGTTCAACGATCGGCAGCGGAAGGTGCTCCGCTTCGTGCTGGAGGGCCTGTCGAATAAGGAAATCGCGTGGCGATTGCAGATTTCCGAGAGCTACGTGAAGGCTATTCTGCAGAGTCTGTTTCAGAAGACCGGAGTGCGCACCAGGGGCCAACTCGTGCGGGTAGCGTTCGAACAGTACGAGGATCAGTTGTAGGGCAAGCTTTCAGCGTCAGCACTCCTGAAGAAGAAACTTCGTTCCGAACTGGTTGGCACAGGGCGTCTCAAGTGGGGCAGGATGGCATCCTGCGGCCGATTGGCAATCGGCCTTCCGCTATCTCGATGGTGCGACCGGGCGGGTTACCAACCCGCCGCAGGTTGGCAACCTGCCCCACTTGGCTTCTCAAAGGGGTGCTGACTGCTGAAGGCTTAACTATCCGAAAGATACCCTTCCCAGTCTGGGGCAGGTACGATAATGTTGCTCATAGACGCCGGACCTCAGACCCGGCGAACCGAGGCTAGGGGTGAGTGCCGCTGTCATTGCGCGTTCCGGGAGACGGGCCCGGAAGCCAAACCCCGGGGCTAGAATAGAAGCGTGTTCACCGCCCAGATTCAAATCCCCGAAATCCTGGAAAAACTGCACATCGAGCCGGTAAATTCCGGCGCCTGCTACGGCGATTGGATCGCCAGCCCTTCCGGCGGTCACCTGGAATCCATCAACCCCGCGACGGGCGAGCTCCTGGCCAAGATCCAACTGGCCGGCCCGGAGGATTACGAGGCCGTCGTGGCGCAGGCGAGCCAGGCGTTTCTCGAATGGCGCATGATGCCCGCTCCGCACCGCGGCGAGATCGTGCGCGAGATCGGCAACGAACTGCGCGCCTCGAAGGATGACCTGGGCACTCTGGTATCGCTGGAGATGGGAAAGATCCTGGCCGAAGGTCGCGGCGAAGTCCAGGAGATGATCGATATCGCCGATTTCGCGGTCGGCCTTTCGCGGCAACTCTACGGCCTCACTATGCACAGCGAGCGGCCGGGACATCGCATGTACGAACAGTGGCATCCGCTGGGAATCGTGGGCGTGATCAGCGCGTTCAATTTTCCGGTAGCGGTGTGGGCCTGGAACGCCATGATCGCTGCGGTGTGCGGCGACTGCGTACTGTGGCGGCCATCTTCCGACACGCCGCTCACGGCCATCGCGGTGCAGAAAATCTGTAACCGCGTCCTGGACCGGCACGGGCTGAAGGGCATTTTCAACCTTGCGATCGGCAGGAGCGACCCCATTGCCGAGACGCTGATCCGCGACCGGCGCATTCCGCTGGTGAGTTTTACCGGATCGACCGCGGTGGGGCGGCACGTGGCGGAAGTAATCGCCGGGCGGCTGGGCCGGAGCATTCTGGAACTGGGCGGGAACAACGGCATCATCGCCATGGACGATTGCAATCCCGATCTGTTGCTGCGCGCGGTGCTCTTCGGCGCGGTGGGAACCGCGGGCCAGCGATGCACCACCACGCGCCGGCTGTTTCTGCAACGCGGCATCGCCGGCCGGATGACCGATGCGCTGGTGAGTGCCTACCGGCAGGTGAAGGTCGGCAATCCGCTGGAGGAAGGAACGCTGATGGGGCCGCTGGTGAACCGGCGCGCGGTGGACGATATGATGGACGGCGTCCGGCGCATCCGCGAACAAGGCGGCGAAATCCTGGTGGGCGGCGAGCGCATCGCGGGATGCTTCGTCCAGCCCACGCTGGTGCGCGCGCGTCCTGACATGCCGATTCTGAAGGAAGAAATCTTCGCGCCCATCCTGTACCTGGTGGAGTTCGACCATCTGGACGAAGCCATCCATTGGCATAACGACGTGCCGCAGGGGCTATCGTCGGCGATGTTCACGAGCAGCCTGATCGCGTCGGAAACGTTTCTGAGCCATCGCGGCAGCGATTGCGGAATCGCCAACCTCAACATCGGCACCAGCGGAGCGGAAATCGGCGGCGCATTCGGCGGCGAGAAGGAGACCGGCGGCGGGCGCGAATCGGGCAGCGACGCGTGGAAGGCTTACATGCGGCGGCAGACCAATACCATCAACTGGTCGACGCAGTTGCCGCTGGCGCAGGGAATACGGTTCGAGTAAGCCCTACCGAGCCAGAATGTGGATCGCGATGGGCAGTTTGCAGACGCTCGCCAACGGGAAACGCGATTCGCCATTCAGGCTGGCGATGTGCGAGGAAGTGAGATCGAGTGCCGCCGCTCCCACCATGCCGTCGGTGCCGCGGGCGATCCGCTGCCATTCATCGTCCAAACGGCCGGCAGCCGCCGCGACACCACCGGCGAGCACCCACAGAGATTCACGACGCGTGAATTTCATAACCATTGAGGCGGTAAAAAGAAAAAGCCGCAACCGGCCCGGACCGGTTGCGGCTTGATAAGGAGAAGCAAATCTATTCTTCGGTGCCTTCTTCTTCGTGCTCTTTTCCCTGCCGTTGCGCTTCCAGCTTGGCTTCCTTGCGCTTGGCGCGGTCGGCGGCGCGTTTCACCAGCTCGGAACCCACCAGCTCAAGCATGGCCTGTTCGGCTCCGTCGCCCTTGCGCGGCCCCAGGTGAGTGATGCGGGTGTAGCCGCCGTTGCGCTGGCCGAAACGCGTGCCCAGCGTGTCGAAGAGCTTCTTCAACGAGGCCGGAGTTCGCAGAATCATGGCGGCCTGGCGGCGCGAGTGAAGCGTGTCCTCTTTAGCCAGGGTGATCATCTTCTCCACCCACGGGCGGACTGCCTTGGCCTTCGGCAC
>CAZARO010000603.1:0-4348 GCA_964487165.1 uncultured Solibacteraceae bacterium
AATGCCCGGCCTCGATGGCGCGGTGACGTGGCTCAACTCCGCTCCGTTGAGCGGCAAGTCTCTGCGCGGTAAGGTCGTGCTGATCAACTTCTGGACTTACTCGTGCATCAACAGTCTCCGGGAACTACCCTATATGAAGGCCTGGATCCCGTAGTTACTGTCGACGGCGGCGGGGTAGGTCACCTTCACGCCGCCGATCGCCCGTTCCACGGGAAAGGACGAGTTCGGCGCCGCTATTTCGGAGAGGGCGCCTATGCCGAGTCCGAACGTGTCATACAGGAGTTGTTAAAGGAAAACGGCGCCGCTGGCCTGGACGAGACTAGGATGGCGAGTCCCCCGAGACCTATATCGGCTACCGCAAGGCTGAGCGTTTCGCGTCGTCTGAGCGAATGGCGCGGGACTCGCGAGCGTCGTACACCACAGCCGGGATCTCCATATGGTATTAGCTCCTGCGCAGAACGGCGTACCGGTGCGCTTTCGGGTCAAACTGGACGGCGCGGCGCCCGGTCGCGACCACGGGTTTGATTGTAGCCCGGACGGCGCCGGCGCGGTTCGGGATCCGCGCCTGTATCAGTTGGTCAGACAGGCAGGCCGAGTAGAAGACCGGACATTTCCGGACGCGCCTTCGGCATTCAGGACGAACCGCCGGGGCGAGTCAGGTCCGGTTACTGCGGAACATTGGCGATGCCGATAGGTTCCCCGGAGACCACCATCTCCACGCGGCGGTTCTGCTGCCGGCCCGCGCCGGTATCGTTGGTGGCCACCGGGTCGGCCTTGCCCAGCCCGACGGCACTCAGGCTGTCGACGGGGACGCCCTGCGAAACCAGGTACTCCTGCACGGAATCGGCGCGCTCCTGCGATAACTTCAAGTTGTAATCGTCGGTGCCGATGCTGTCGGTATGGCCTTCCAGTTGGATTTTCAAGCCAGGGTAGGCTAACAAAATGCCGGACACCTTGGCGAGTTTCTCCCGCGCGCCGGGCTTGAGCGTGTACTTGTCGAAATCGAATAATACGTCGCTGATATTCACGATCAGGCCGCGTGCCGTCTCCCGAGTCTCCAGGATGCTGTTGAATTGTTCCTTCAGCCGTTCGCGAAGCTGCGCCTTCTCCGCTTCCGACTGCTGGTTGGCCTGGCGTAAACGGTCGGCTTCGCCGGAGGCTGCCGCCTGTGCCGCGAGGGCTTGCTGGCGCGCCGCGTCGGCCGCTGCCTTTTCCTGTGCCGCTTGCTGAGCTGCCGTCAACGCTTCCGACTTCATCTGTTCCGCTTGCGCACGCGCCTGTTCGGCCTGCAGGCGAGCCTGTTCGGCTTCCTGGCGGCGCTGCTGGTCGAGTTGGGCCTGGGCTTGCGCCTGTTGCGCCGCGGCCTGAGCGGCAGCTTCGCGCTCGGCGGCGGCGGCGCGCGTGTTGGCTTCCTCCTCCGCTCGCATTTTGCGAATCGTAATGATGCGCGCGTCTTCGGCCATCTGCGCGGCCTCGCGCGAGTCGGTCTCGGATTCCTTGCGGTCCCGCGATCCGTGCAAGAAGCCCTCGGCATTCTGCAGATCGATTACGGCCTTTTGGAAGCTGTCGGGAGCATATCGATCGGCGCCCGCCAGGCGCGCGATTTCAACCGCGTTTTCCGCCTCGGCAAGTTGCAGCGGGCCTTTGGGATTCACGCGAATCGCCTGATAATGGCCGCGGTCCATCACGTACTGGCCGCGCTCCAGTAACTCATACTTGGCTTCCACCTGCTCGATGGTACCGGACGTGTCATCGCGCAAGAAATTTTCGGCAACCACCACATCGCTCGGCTGCGTCACGGCGAAATACGGCTCAGCGGTAACGATCAGGCCGAATGTTTGCAGATCGGTAGTAGAGAGCAGCTTGGCGTGATCGCCTTCGAGGACCACTTCGCCCAGGTTCATGGCGCGTCCCTCGGGAGTGATGGCCCACAGCACGTACGTCATGTACTCGGGACCGAACTGGCTGGCGGGGCTCATGTGGTTCAGCCCGGTGTCGATCTTCGTGGAACCCATCTGGCTCTGAACGCTGGCTTCCCCACGAGCCGCCGGCATCAGCTCAGTGCCCCGGAAATCGATGTGCGTGGTTCCGGTGCGGTGGTGATAGTTCACCGCCTTGGTAGTCCGCGAAACTACCGTGACCCGGAATATCGGCATAGGCTGCGAAGCGTCGGGAGTGGCGGATTGCTGACGAGTGGGATTCGGAATCTGCGCAGCGAGCGTCCCGACGGCAATAAACACACAGGTGGCGGCTTTCATTTCTTGACGTCCTCCAACGAGTAAGTGTGGCAATCCGCAGGCCGCTGTGGCGAGCTTCACACTACCGCAGTTGGGAAACATACTTGCACGCAAGCCGAGACTATGAGGACTGGTCTTCTCATCTTGTATCTAGCCGGGCTTCTCTCCGCGGCCGGGACTGACAGTCTCGGCCGCGACAACCCGCGGTCCAGCGTGATTGCCTTCCTTGAGTCTTGCCAAAGAGAGGATTACGATACAGCGTCTCAATATCTTGACTTACGGAGTTGGTCCGCGGTAAATCGTAAAGGAGCTGGTCCCACAATAGCCAAGAAGCTGGAGGCGGCATTGAATTATGCGCCTCAGTTCTCAGCGATGCGGCTCACCCAGAATCCGGAAGGGAGCTCGGCCGGCACCGGAGATCCGCCGCAAGAGACAGTGGCAACACTCACGGAAGGCGGTCAACTTTACACTCTGGAGTTGGAACGCGTAACCCTGCAACCCGGTCAGCCATTGGTTTGGATCTTCAACCCGGGTACTGTCGCGGCCGTTCTCAACATGAACATTTCGAGTGCCGCGCCATGGTTGTCGCACTATCTGCCGCCCTTCATGATTTCGGTGGAATTTTTGTCTACTCCGTTGTGGGCCTGGTTGGCGATGCTCTTATCTGCGATCGTTCTGTTCGTCATGACGCGCAGCTCTGGCCGCTTCCTGGCTCCCATCCTGCAAAAGGCCGGCGAGCGCCTCACTCCGCAGGCCTCATGGGCGTTGACGCAGGCTTTGATTCGTCCCGTCCGAACCATCTTGGCGATCGCCGCATTTCGCGTAGTCTTAGAGGTGGTTCGCCCAGCCGCGGTAGCTCGAATTTATATCGGGCGATTGTTGGAACTGCTGGTGATGTGGTCCATCGCCTGGTGCCTGGTGCGAATAGTCGACGTGCTTCTCAATCGCGTGGAGTCCCGAATGGCGGGCCGTCACGAATTCAGCGGCCGTTCTATCCTTCGGTTAGGCCGCAGGACCGCCAGCGTCACCATCATCATCATCGTTATCTTAATGGTGTTGAGCAGTTGGGGATACAACACCGCGACTCTGGTGGCCGGCCTGGGAGTGGGCGGAATCGCCATCGCGCTCGCCGCGCAGCAGACCATCGCTAACATCTTCGGCGGCGTCGCGGTGATCGGCGATCGTCCCATCTCCATCGGCGACTTCGGTAAATTTGGCGACATCATCGGGACCGTGGAAGACATCGGGATGCGTTCCACACAGGTCCGTACCCTCAGCCGCACTGTGATCAGCGTGCCCAATTCTACCTTCGCGTCGGCCAACCTGGAGAATTACTCAGCGCGTGATAAGGTTCTGTTCAACCCGACATTCCAGATCAAGCGCAGCACCCCCGACGAGGAGGTTTGGCGCCTGATCGCCGCGTTGCAGAAGAAACTGGAGGGCAACCGATCGGTGGAACTGGTGGAGACGCCGGTGCGATTGATCGGCTTGACGGCAGCTTCGTTCAATATCGAGATTTTTTGTTACGTGCTGACTCCGGATATCGACCAGTTTTAAAAGATTCAAGGCGAACTATTCCTCGCTATCAACGACGCGCTGGAAACGGCCCACCTGGAGCTGGTCTGAGACGCTGCGCAAGATTCCACCCCGTTCGCTCATTTGGGGGGACGCGACCTAGGGCAATACCTAGGTGCCGTGCAGTTCCAGACCTGGGAGAGATGAAATTCTTGCATACCGTGCAACAATTCGATGGTGGCCGCCTTTTAATCCTCCCGGACGCAGAATCGGCATCGCAGAGCTCCTGTTCGCGCTTCCTGGCTGAATCCGGAATCGCCAGAACTGCGGCAATCTGGCGCGAATTGTGACATGGGGGACAATTCGCGATTGGCAGGCGGACTGCAATGAGTACCAACGTTTCTCGTCCGAAGCCCAACATCCGAACCGCACCTAAAAGGGGAACACAATCCGGTTCTATGACCACGAACAAAAAGACGATCCTGCTGGTGGACGACGAGGAGGCCACGCGTAACCACATCCGTCTCGCACTGGAGCAAGGTGGCTACACAGTCCTCACGGCCAAAGATTTCGACGACGCGGTGGAAACCTATCAC
>CAZARO010000604.1:0-4340 GCA_964487165.1 uncultured Solibacteraceae bacterium
CTGCCCGTTCCCTGCGAGGTGATGTAATCGAAAATGCGATTGAAGCCGGCGCTAAACTGATTCACTGTTTTAGGCGAAAAAATGTGAGTCTCCGAGATCGCCGCGTTGCGGGCGTGATTGATGATGCCCTGATTGCTGGCGAACGGTCCCTGTTCGGCGAAGCCCGGAGCGCCGCCGGGAACGTAAGATGTCGCCTGATCGTAGCTGAAGCGCGCGAACATGTTGTCCTTGGCGGAAAGGTTCTCATCCAGGCGGAAATCGAACTTGGTTTCGTTCAGCTTCCTGACCGGTTCGCTCACGTAGTTATAGCCCAGGGCGGGGTTATCGGCGTTGGGCAGCGGATACAGGTTCATCAATTTCTGCCCGATGGGGTTGATCAGGCCCTGCGGAATCTTGTTGCAAGGCGTGCCGGTGGCCTGACTTCCATCCGGAGCGGCCGGAAGCGCGTTGCCGGCGCTGTCGCACATGAACGGAACGGAGACCGGGTTCCCGCCCACCACCTGAGTGGCATAGGGGTTCACCAGGGCGATGGTGTTGGGTTGGCCGAAGGCATCCTTGGAGAAATCCCCGGTTCGCTGGGCCACCGAGGGGACCACCCCGGTGAACGGAATCCCATGGCGCTGATCCTTTTGCTCCACGTCGGCGAAGAAGAACGTCTTGTCTTTCTTGATGGGGCCGCCTATCGAGCCGCCGAATTGGTTGAGATTGAATTTTTCGGTGGACGCGGCGAAGAAACTGCGGGCATCCAGGTCGGTATTGCGGAAAAACTCAAAGATGCTTCCGTGGAACTGGTCGGTGCCCGATTTGGTGGTCACCAAAACGGTGGGACCGCCGCGCGTCCCCCACTCCGCCGAATAGTTATAGGTCAGGACTTTGAATTCCTGGATAGAGTCGATAGAAGAGAGAATCGAGATAGCGCCGGAAGTCAGTTCGTTGTTATCGTTGCCATCCAGCAGCCAATCGGTGCTGTTGGCGCGCGATCCCCCCACGGAGAGGGAATAAGAGCCGCGGGCGGAGGCTTCGCTGCTTGGGCCGCCGTTAAAGAAACTGTTCGGATTGGTCTCCTGCGTAGTGCCCGGCATGAGGGTGGCAAGCTGGACGAAGTCGCGGCCATTTAAGGGCAGGTCGGCCACTTGCTGGCTGGTAATTACCTGGCCCAGAGTGGCATCGGCGGTTTGCACCGCGACCGAAGTGGCGGAGACCTCCACGCTGGTTTGCACCGCCGATGGCGAGAGCTTGAAATCCAACTCGCGGTGTTCGTCCACTTGCAGCCGGACATCGAGAGCGGTGGCATTCTGAAAGCCTTTCATTTCCACTTGCACCGCATAGTCAGCTACCCCGAGCAAGGGAACGATGTACTCCCCGGAGTCATTGGTAACGGTCGGCCGCGTGATTCCGGTGGCTGGAGCCGTGACCGTCACCTTCGCGCCCGGCACGGCCGATCCGGTGGCGTCGCGAACGGTCCCGGAAATACTTCCGGTGGCTTGTCCAAAGAGGAGTTGCCCCGAAGCGAATATCAGTAAGCCAACCAGCAACAGCCGCTGAAATTCAAGTGCGCGCGTCATTTGATCCCCCCGTTTTTTGGTGACCCGGAATGGCCCGGTACGCTGAACCACACGCAGTTCAACCTGTTGCATCCGGCCGGCGACTAGGAGAGCGGATTAAAAGTAGTCTTTCCTTTTTTCATGGTTTTGTCAAGGAGAAACAGGCCGTGCGCAGGGAGTAGGGGTGGGGTTGCCGCACATTCCCCCGCGAGGACAGAGGCGCAGTTCGAGCGTGTTACCGCAGGCGCCCCATTTTGCTCAGCGGCCAATAGCAGAACACCGCCTTGCCATAGATGTCCTTGCGCGGGACGGTGCCCCAGACGCGGCTGTCGCTGGAGGAATTCCGGTGGTCGCCGAGGACAAAATATTCATCCGGCTTCACCACCATCTCGGGCATGCTGACCTCGTCGCGAAAGTCGGGCTCCACGTAGTCTTCCCACAGCGGCTGGTCATTGACAATCACCTGTCCGCGGTCGATGCGCACGCGGTCGCCAGGCAAGCCGATGATGCGCTTGATGTAGGATTTCGAAATGTCCCCGGGGAACTCGAATACCACGGTGTCGCCGCGCGCGATGCTGCCCAGCCCGAAGCGGTAGGTGAACTTGTTGATGAAGATGCGCTCCTGGTCGGTGAGCGATGGCATCATACTGGTGCCTTCCACCTTCACCGGCTGGTAAATGAAGACGATGGAAACCACCGCGATGAGCACCGAGAAGGCCAGGTCGCGCACCCACGACAAGGCGTTCCAGACACCGGCGCGCAAACCCTCCTTGGGCATTTCTCTTTCCAGGGACTTGACAGCGGAAGTTTCAGGGCTATCTTGGTCGGGCATCCCTACCTGTCCATAACTTAATTATAGACGCTATCGAGGGATAGACAGGTTCCGGCGCGGAGAAGAATTCTTCAGGCTTCGGTTATGGTGAGGCGGTGCACGGCCGGGCGCGGCGTTCTGTGCAAGTCCTGGATCTCGCGGAGCACGCGCACACGCTCCGCGGCGGCGCGGCGCAACATCACCCGTTCGCTAATCAGGCAGCCCCAGAGGAGAGCGACTGAACACGCGATGGCGATAAGACCCTGTCCGGTGATCTTGGCAATCGGCATCAATCGGCCCTCCCCGGCGATTTCGTTACGCAATCCTGCTACCAGACGATACGTTCTTTGTTGTCAATTGGATTTAGGGGACGCCGCTGTGCCGGCGGCGACACAGCGGGCCGGGGTAATCCCTGCGGGATTTGGAATACAGTCAGAAGAGGGAGTTGCAAAATTCGAACCGCTTGCTTGCGCGCGCGGCTCGGAATGGCGCCTCTGTGTCTGCCAGAGCCTACCGAGCCGTGACCGCGAGGGAGCGGTCGATCAGCCGCCGCAGCCCGACCGACTACCTCGCCGCCATCAGGGCGCGCAGGCGGCGAGCCCGTTCGGGGGCGCGCAATTGCCGCAGAGCTTTGGCTTCGATCTGGCGGATGCGCTCGCGGGTGACGTCGAACTCCTGCCCGATCTCTTCCAAGGTGTGCTCCCGCTCGCAGCCAATGCCGAACCGCATGCGGATCACTTTCTCTTCCTTGGGCGAGAGCGTCTTCAGGATACCCGCCGTCTCATCGCGGACATTGGACTCGATCACGGCGTCCACCGGAGAACCCACCCAGCGGTCCTCGATCAGATCGCCGAGAGCCGACTCGCCGTCGCGGCCGACCGGGGTCTCGAGCGAAACCGGATCGCGCGAAATGGTCTTCAGCTTCTGGACTTTCTCCACCGGAATGTCCATCCGGCGACCGATTTCGTCATTTGTAGGAGTCCGGCCGAGTTCCTTCTCCAACTCGCGCGTCGCCCGCAGGAACTTGTTCATGCTTTCGTTCATGTGGACAGGAATACGGATGGTCCGCGACTGGTCGGCGATGGCCCTGGTGATGGCCTGCCGGATCCACCAGGTGGCGTAGGTGGAAAATTTGTAGCCGCGGCGGTATTCGAACTTGTCGGCGGCTCGCATGAGCCCGATATTGCCTTCCTGGATCAGGTCCAGCAGGTGAAGTCCGCGGTTTACGTACTTCTTAGCTACCGAAACCACCAGGCGAAGGTTGGCTTCCACCAGGTCTTTCTTGGCGCGCTCGGCCTCGGCTTCCCCGTGACGAATCACGGTCATGCTATGGCGCAATTCCGGGAGGGTGGCGCCGGCTGTCACTTCGCGCTTCTTGATCTCGCGCTTGAGCTCGCGCAGGCGCGCCTGCTGCACCGGGTTGTTGCGCGTTTCTAGCTTCTTGATCTCGCTGTCGAGATGGCTGATCTCGTCCACCGCGCGCTCGATCTCGCGCGAGAACTCCTTCCATTTGTTGCCGCGGAAGGGGCAGTGGCGGATCGCTTGCGAGACTTCCACTTTGGCCCGGTTGAGCTTGGCGCAGAGCCGCTTACGGGGCCGCTTGTTGGCGATTGGGGTAGCCTCTACCTTGTCCTGCAGCTGCTGCAGCTTCTTTTGCAGAATGCCCACGTCGGAAAACAGCTTGGCGGCTTCCTGGCGCACTTTCACGTCGGCCGGTGTGCCTTCCTCGACATCCCCCAGGTCGGCCACGGCTTCGATTTCCACCGCGCCTTTTTTCAACTGCTCGGATAAATCGACAACTACCTGCTGGACCAGTGCGGAGCGGCTGATAGCCTTTTGCATCCGCAACTTACCGCGTTCCATGCGGCGTGCCAGATCGACCTCTCCCTCGCGCGTGAGCAGCGGAACGGCCCCCATTTCCCGCAGATACACGCGCACCGGATCGTCGGTGTAGATGGATTCTTCCACCGGCGCGGGGTGCAGGA
>CAZARO010000605.1:0-4330 GCA_964487165.1 uncultured Solibacteraceae bacterium
CAGCAAGAGGCAGGCCCACGGCATTCGCCGCCTTGTGAACTGGTAAGGCCGCCAGCCGCACCCGGCAAGCAGGTCGCCCAACACGCTGTCCGCTTATCGCCGGGGCCAGTTCATTCACCGTTAGCGCCAGGCCGCCGGTCGGATTGTGCTAGGATCGCGCCACTCAGCCCCACGATGATCGAGAAATATGAAGAGGTTCGCTTCGGTCGCCTTGGTCTGCTTTGCGCTATCCCTTGGGTGCGCGCTCTCCAGCTTTGCTCAATCGAGCAGCGGAACGGTTCACGGAACGGTCCTCGATCCCTCGGGAGCGGTCGTCGCCGGTGCTGCCGTCACCATCGAGAACCCGGTTTCGCACTACAGCCGCGACACCGTTACGGATAGCCAGGGCAAGTTCGAGTTTGATAACGTTCCGTACAACAACTACCATATGTCCGCGGCGGCTACGGCCACCGGGTTTCAGGTCGCCAGCCAGGACATAAACGTACGGTCGGCCGTGCCGATGGAAGTGAAGATCAGCCTTAGCCTCGGCAAGGAGACGCAGTCGGTCACCGTGGAGGGTGGTGCGTCGGATCTGCTCGAAAACGTTCCCACCAGCCATACCGACGTGGATCGGGCGCTGTTCGATAAGCTGCCGCTCGAAAGTCAATCTTCCTCGCTGAGTTCACTGGTGACGCTGGCCACGCCGGGAGTCGCGGCGGATTCGAACGGTCTTTTTCATGGCTTGGGCGATCACGCCGAAAACTCGTTCTCCGTTGATGGGCAACCGATTACCGACCAACAGAGCAAGGTGTTTTCAAATCAGCTCCCGGTCGATGCCGTAGAGTCGATCGAGGTCATCGACGGCGCTCCACCGCCGGAATTTGGCGGCAAGACCAGTCTAGTAATCGTAGCGACCACGCGATCTGGCCTCGGCGCCTCCACCCCCCACGGCGACTTCACGGCCTCGTACGGCACTTTCGGAACGACCAATGGGGCATTTGACCTCAGCTACGGCGGCCCTCGATGGGGCAACTTCATTTCTGCAAACGGATTTGACACGGGCCGCTTTCTGGATCCGCCCGAATTCGCCGTATTGCACGACAAGGGCAACGAAGAGAATTTTTTCGACCGGATCGATTTCAAGCCTACCGACGCGGATTCCTTCGGTTTGAAGCTGCAATACACGCGCTCCTGGTTCGAAACTCCCAACACTTGGGACCAGCAACTTCAAGACTGCACGATTCTATCCGCAATGTGCAGCGGCGCCCCGTATGCTCCAGGCTCGGCGGTTCTCAACCCCCTTACGGGCAATCCTCTCGGGCCGACCGATCAGCGCTCGCAAATCAGGACCTTTGACATTGCGCCGACATGGACTCGCACCTTGAATGCCAATGCCGTGCTTACCATCGGTGCATGGGTGCGGCATGACGAATATAACTATTATCCGAGCCCCGATCGTTTCGACGACCTGGGGCCCCTTCAGGACGAGACTTTCTCCCAGTTCAGGTTGCTGACCAATGCGGGCATTCGTTCCGATGTGACCTACGCGAAAGGAATACACAACGTTAAAGTGGGGGGCACGTTTCAACATACATTTCTTACGGAGAACGACACGTTTGGAATCGTGAATCCGGGGCTACTCGCAGGTTGCACCAGCGCCGCTTGCGTGACTCTACAGCCATACGACCTGACGAACCCGGCGACGGACCCAAATCAGGCCGAATTCCCTTATCACGGCCATACGGACATCAAGGAGGAGGCACTCTACGCGCAGGACACCATCACCAAGGGGCCTTGGTCCATCATGTTCGGGATCCGCGGAGATTTCTATAACGGCTTGCAAGCCAGGACCAAACAAGCGGAGCCTCGCGCCGGCGTCGCCCACAACATCAAAAAAACAAATACCGTGCTCCGCGTTTCCTACGCTCGCACCATGGAGAGCCCTTTCAATGAGAACCTGATTATTACGGGCACTGGGTGCAACACCCCTGCCGTCGCCGCGGTTATGCAACTCGCCCAAGGCTTCCCCTGTGGTGAAGTTTCACCTTCCGGCGCAATCCTGCCTCTAGCCCCGCTGAGTCCTGGCTTCCGCAACGAATTCCACGCGGGCCTGCAACAGGCCTTTGGGAAGTATTTCGTCTTGAGCGGAGAGTACATTTGGAAGTACACACACAACGGATATGACTTCAACATCCTTGGTACAAGTCCCATCACCCTCCCCATCGAATGGCACAATTCCAAGATTCCGGGATATGCCCTCCGCGGAAGTTTTCCAACGTGGCATGGTTTAACTGCATTTATTGTGATGTCGAGTGTCGCCGCACGCTTCTTCCCGCCAACGGTTAGCGGAATCGCACCCCCTCAGCCACCGGGGGTATTCCGCATAGACCACGACGAGAATTTCAACCAAACGACGCACATCCAATATCAACCGTTTAAGCGCGGCCCTTGGCTGGGCTTCAACTGGAGGTACGACAGCGGACTTGTGAGTGGCCCGTTGCCCTGCCTTGCCGCGACGGCAACATGCTCGTTTTCAACGGGCAGTGCCGATTCGCCAATTGCAGTCTACAACTCCGTTCCCGTTCCACAGGGTGATGTACTCCTCCAGAATAACGCCACCGGATTGCCCCTTACCGCCGATCAGGAGTTCGAGTCTGGGCTCTCCTGCGGCGGCATGAAGGCTACCCCAACCACACCCGTCGGGACGCCTCTAACCGGATTTCCCAGCTTCTACGTTTGCCCCGCGAACCAGCTCACCTCCAACCTGGTGAAAATACCGGCCCCTGGAACAGAGAACGACGATCACAATCCACAGCGGATTCAGCCGCGCAATCTGTTTGACCTGGCCGTGGGACACGACAACATTCTTCACGGCGACCGCTTCAAGGTGAGCGCCCGCGTGTCGGTGATCAATCTGATGGACAAAGAGGCCGTGTACAACTTCCTCTCGACGTTTAGCGGAACACATTACGTGACGCCACGCACCATCACGGCAACGGTAGGATTCCATTTTTAGTCTGCCGATTCCGGTTGGCGCTCCGGCGAGGTGAGCTCGGCCATTAGTGCCCGGGGACGCATTTTGTGGCGCCGCGGGCGTACCGGGCGGGCATCGCGTTCTACCGCACTGAGAGATCGCGGATGAAGATGTCTTTGAACCGCATATTGGCCTCCCCGCCGGCATGCAACTGCAGCGCGATCGCGCCGTCGTCCACCTCGTTCACCGGGTCGGTGAAGTCGATCACCTGCACGCCGTTCAGGCGCGCGCGATGGTGGTTGCCCACCACGGTGAGGACGTAATCGTTCCACTCCGTGGGCTTGATCGCGAACTCGTTCTCGGGCGACGGCCAAACGATCCAGCCGCGCCGCGCGGTATAGATGCCGCCGGTGTGATGGTTGATATTGCGGTCGATCTCGAACTGGTATCCCTCGGCAACGTCGGCCGTGCCGGGCTTGAAACTGGTGCGGTAGAAGATGCCGCTATTGCCACCGGTCACGCATTGGAAGCGGATGGCCAACTCGAAGTCTTTGTAATGCTTTTCGGTCATCAGGTAGCCGTAGCCCTTGGTGACGCCCACACCGTGGATCGCGTCATCCTCGACGGTCCACTGCTCGCCGCCCACCTTCACCCAACCGGCGAGGTCCTTTCCGTTGAAAAGCGAAACCCATCCCTCCTGCGCGTCTTTCAGTCGGGGTTGTTGGGCGGCCGCGATGGCCGCTAGGGCCAGGGTTAGTATTATGCTGCGCATTCGTTGCTCCTTTCGGACGGGAAGAGCGGGCCTGAGAGGCCCGCGCAGGCCGAGGGCCTGCCCCACTTTTCATGCTCCAATCTCGTTGCGAATGGCCGTGGCGATGCGATCGGTGAATTCGTCCACGCGCGCCAGGTCGGGGCCTTCCACCATCACGCGGGCCAGCGGCTCGGTGCCCGAAAAGCGCACCAGCACGCGCCCCGCGGCGCCGAACTCCTGCTGGCACTCTTCGATCTCGCGCGCCACAATCTCCATCTTGTGGAGCGCCCGCCGCTCGCGCACACGCACATTCTGCAAGCGCTGCGGATAGATTTCCAGGCCCGCCGTCAATTCATCAAGGCCTGCGCCCGCGTTACGCGCAATCTCCAGAACGCGCAGCGCGGTCAACAGGCCGTCGCCGGTAGTCGCGAACTGGCGGAAGATCACGTGGCCGGATTGTTCGCCGCCCAGCACCGCGCCCGCGCGCACCATTTCCTCCAGCACATACTTGTCGCCGACCGGCGTGCGCAGCAGCCGTATGCCTTGGCGGTCCAGCGCCCTTTCGAGGCCGAGGTTGGACATCACCGTCGCCACCACCAGGCCGCCATCCAGCTTTCCGGCCGCTT
>CAZARO010000606.1:0-4329 GCA_964487165.1 uncultured Solibacteraceae bacterium
AATACCGCATGTACCTGTTCCATGCCGGAAAGGCCGAAGTGAACGCCATCCTGGGGCCCACGCAGAATTTCGTCCCCGGCCGCGGTTTGCGATTTGCCATGGCGTTCGACGACCAGGCGCCGCAAATCATCGACACTCTGGAGCACAATACGCAGCGCGATTGGGAAGAGACCGTGAAAGACAGCGTGCGCTACGTGAAATCGAGCTTCACGCTATCCCAGCCCGGCTACCACACGCTGAAGGTATGGATGGTCGATCCCGGCATCGTGGTGGAGCGGCTGGTGGTGGATCTCGGCGGGCTGAAGCCCAGCTACCTAGGCCCGCCCGAAAGCTATCGCGCGGAGAATTCCAGGTAAACCGGCCCGTCGATTTCCTCGAGCGCGATCTCGTTCTTCTTCAGCTTCAGAGGCTCGCCGAATAGATTCGTTGCCGAGACGAATCCCTCGGTCGAGACCCGCACCGTCAGGCGGGCGTCCGGCTGCTCGTTCCACACCACGTAGATGCGTCCCGACGGTCCGTCCAGGCGCATGGCGTGGGCCCCGTCGGGAACATCGCGCAACATCCCCGCAAAGGTATGACCGTCCGCCGTGTGTGTGAGCGTGCGCATCGCTTCCATCGCCGGCTTGTCGCCGTTTTGGCGATCCAGCAGACCGTAATTATGTTCGGGATTCCGCCCGTCGTCGCCGTCGTCGCGCAGATCGTACCAAACCGCCACCGGCAGCCCGAGCGCCCACACGGTCAACGCCTCGCGGCACCCTAGGACGGCTTGCCGCTTGCGCCCCTGCGCGCTATGTCCGTCGCCGCGCAGGTTCTGCGAGAAATAATCGTAGGATGCGTATCCCCATTCTGTGTCCCAGATCTCCGTGCCCCCGCCGAGCTTCGCCCCGAGCAGTTGGCGCACCAGCGGAAGTTCCGCTGCCACGCCTTCCGGGCCGGCCTTTCGATAGGGATGGACGCCCACGGCGTCGAAAGCGGCGCCCGCGGCGATGATCTCTCGCAGAAATGGCAGATCGATCCGCGCCATGCCGCCGATGGCAACCCGCGCGGCCGGGTCGGCACGGTGAATCGCCGCCACGGCGGGGCCGAAGAGCGCGGTGTACTCCGCGGCGTTCGGCCCGGGCGGCCAAAAGCGCTCGGTATCGGGCTCGTTCCACACTTCGTAACGAACGTTGCGGCCGCGAAAATGGCCGGCGACGGCCTCCGCGTAGCGTGCGAAAGCCGCCACGTCGTCCGTGCGCCGCGGCACGTCGCCGCCATGCTGCGGATGGCCGTAATCGAGAATCCACAACGCCCCCATGCCGCGCGCTTCCAGCGCCGTAAGCAGGCGGTCGTAGGCAAAGAAGCGGTAGCGGCCGTTCCGCTCCACGTCGCGCCATAAAAGGTCGAGCCGGAAGAAGGAAAAGCCGGCGGCGTGCGCCGCGTCGACGGCGCTCGCGTCGCTCAACACGTGAATGTTGACGCCCCAACGGGGCGCGAGATGCCCGGCACCAGCGGGCGGCGGCGTAACGGCCATGTCCGCTCTGAGCGCAAGCAGCGTCTGGTCGGGCGATCCCAGCAAGCGCACGTCATCGAACCCCACGCTGCCGCGCACGGCCCCCGGATAGCGCGCTTCCGCCAAAATTCCGAGCGAAACGATACGACCCTCCGGCGCTCCGTTGTGGTCCCGATCGCCGTATCCGGTGGACTCCGCCGCCAGCGGAATCACCACCTCCCGCCAGTCGCCTTCGGGATGTTCGAGGGTGACCGCTTCGAAGGGATATCGCCTGGTTTCCCCGTTCCGGTCGTGCACCACCGCGGCCAGTTTCACCTCCGCGCGCGAGCGGATCCACAGCGAGAGCGCCGCCCGATGCTTCACCGCCAGGGGCTTCGCCGGGGTCCAGACAGCCGCGGCCTCGCCCCCGCCGTCGAACCGGTACGCGAGCAGCGCGCCGCGGCCCGCGTGGCCCGGACCTAGGGTGAGCGATCCGCCGCGCGCTGCCGTCCAGCCATCCAAAGGATTGGGGCCGTCGAAATCCGCAATGGGGATAGAGGAATCGCTCGCCAGCAGACCGCCCGCCAGACAGCAGCCCCACAAAAGCGCACGCGCCTGCACGCCTCATGATCGCATGGCGGCTTGACGGTTTAGGAATTAGTCGCCGGGAAACCGCTCCCTTGCGGTCGCGGCTCGGTAAGTTGCTGCACACGTGCGACACCCGTTACTGAGCCGCGACTGCAAAGGAGCGGTTGCGGGGTTTAGTACGAGGGAGCCCCCAGATCAGTTAATTTCTCAAAACAGATGCGTATTCCGCAGATCGAACTGCAACCGCTCCCTCGCGGTCGCGGCTCTGCAATGCAGCCTCGTTCAGAGCCGCGACCATCGGCTATCCGGCTTGCTCGCGCCATTCCGCGGTGATCTATCCTCGCCGACGAGAAACTACTAAACTACTTTCTCATCCTCGCCAAGGACCTTGGATACGGAGATAACGAACTTCTCGCTGCTGCGTTGGAAGAAGTCAGCCGACTCTTAAGCGCTACGTCGCCGCCATTCTGACTCCTGACTTCCTCGGCTTCTTGACGCGCGCGGCTCAAACACATCGCTGATTCCGCGAAACTTCTTACTGCGACCGGAACCTGAATTTCGCCAGAAAGTAGTTAGGCTTCAGCCCTTGAATCGGGGCTTCGCCCGCGGCGATGTGGATCGCGATTGAATACGGCGGTTAGTCCGGCGATGCTCAACCGGCGAAATGGTCCCATCCCAATGCCGCGAGCGGCGCGCCATCCAGCCAGACGCCCGACCCGCGCCGCATCGTTCCGATGCGTGTGAGGGGTACGCCATCGAATTCCGCCGGCACCTCCACGCGGGCAGGCGCCGTGAACAGCAGCTCGTAATCCTCACCGCCATGCAACGCCTGTTCGCGAGTGGCGCCCGCGTAGATCGGCGGCATGGCGATTTCCGCCCGCAATCCCGAGGCTTCGCAGAGGCGTGCGAGATCGAGCGACAGGCCGTCGCTCAAGTCCATGGCCGCGCTGGCGCGCAGTTGCTCGCGGATAAAGCGGCCGAGAGCGAGACGCGGCTCGGGACGCGCGTGGCGGTTCCACGCCCCGCCGGTACCCTTCGAAAGTCCCAGCGCGGAACCGCCCAAAGCGCCCGATACGTAGATGGCGTTGCCGGCGCGCGCACCGCCGCGGCGCAGTGCGCAGCCGCGCGGGACCGCTCCGCACACCACGATGTCGCACGCCGTCTTTTCGGCGCGTGCCAGGTCGCCGCCGGCCAGGGCGGTGTTTTCGCGGCGGGCCAGCCGCAGCAAACCGCGATAGAATCCCGCCACCCAGCGCGCGTCCGCCCATTCCGCTACGGCCAGCGACAGCAGGCAGAAGCGCGGCTCTCCGCCCATGGCGGCGATGTCGCTCAGTCCGCGCGCCAGGCATTTCCAGCCCACGTCTTCGGGCCGGTGGGTCGAGCGGCGAAAATGAACGTCCTCGATCAGCATGTCGGTAGTGAACAGGAGATCTTGGCGGCTGCCGCGGGGACGGTAAATGGCGCAGTCGTCGCCGATGCCCAGCACCAGGGAGGAAGCGGGCGCCGGGGGTGCCCACCGGGCGATGTTCCGTACCAGCTCCACCTCGCTATTTTCCTGCCCGTTCCGCTTGACCACTCACACCGCCATCTGAGAGAATACCCTACGAATTGAAATGGTTGTCCTGCCGCGCCCTCGAAATCCCTCGCAAGCCCCGTAGAGCCCCATCCTTGTCCGGGAGGTCCGACCGCGGGACCGACAACAATCAGGAGAATTGGTAAGTGAAGGAAAAAGGAACTGTGAAATGGTTTAACGCCGCCAAGGGCTATGGATTCATCCAGCGGTCGACCGGCGACGATGTGTTCGTACACTTTTCGGCGATCCAGGCGAACGGCTATCGCTCCCTGGATGAAGGCTCGGAGGTGGAGTTCGAGGTGAAGCAGGGCCCCAAGGGGCTGCAGGCCGAGAACGTCGCCCGCGTCTAAACGTAGTCGCAAAATACAATCGGAGAAAGGGTCCTCTCGAGGGCCCTTTGTAGTTTTATGGAACGGCCTTGGCGGCGGCTTTTATGGAACATGAATCCGGCAGTTGCGGCCGGGCGAATCGCGGATCGGCCTACAGCTCATCTGCTTATGAAAACGACGGTTCTCACCAGAAACGTAAACTTCTCCGCAGTTGGAAATTGCCGGCAGCAAAGGCTGTACCTGACCGAGCGCAGCTGAACTGCCGGACTGAGGTTGAACGACCTTGCGGCGGTTTTATTTAAACGGCCTCGCGGCGGCTTTTACGAAACGGCCTCGCGGCGGCTTTTGCTTAACGGCCTTGCGGTGGC
>CAZARO010000607.1:0-4329 GCA_964487165.1 uncultured Solibacteraceae bacterium
CAATACCACTGCATACGCCGCGTAAGTGCCCGGCAGCTTCATGTTGCAGGCGAGCGAGTAGGGTGGGATGCCCTGGAGCATCAATTGGCCGGCGTAAGCGTACTCGCCCTCGTCGCGCTCCAGCGGCGCGTTAATAAGATGAATGCGCAGCAGCGCCGTCGCCAGAACCACCAGCAGTACGGCCACCCAAGGCCGGAATTTGATCAACCGGCCTCCTCATTGAGCGACTCCCGCGACCCGAGGGAGCGCCAGAATCCGTAGACGGCGATTCCCGCGAGTAGCGCCACCGTCGCCAGCCCGGCCGGCGCGTACCACGTCTTCCAATCCCCGCCCACCCCGATATTGTCGAAGGTGTTGATGAAGAAACAGGCCACGACGATGGTCACCAGTCCATAGCGCAATAGCACCAGTATGAGGACCGCGAAGATGAACAGGTAAACCGCGGTCTTCGCCTGCCAGTTGGACGAAGTGAAGCCGTTGCCGTTGACAAACGTGAAGAACATGGCGGCCAGTGTCGCGGCTATGACATCTTTTTTCACCAATTGCCGCAACCCCGTAAGCGAGAAGAAGATCACCAATCCCACCGCCAGCGCGCTGTTCAGAGTGTTGGCGTGAAATGCGATCCAATGGCGGGTATCGACCGCCGCGTCGAGACCGCCGAAGCCGCCGAGTCCCGCGTCCGTAAAATAATCCACCAGGCCGGCGGTGGTCCAGACGGCCGCTCCCACGGCCGCGCCGATCAGGATGTGTGACCCCACTTGCGCGTCTTTCCAGCGCCCGGCCAGGATGCGATTCCAGGTGACGATGGAATGCGGCCAGTGGGCCCGCACCGAAGGCTCCAACGCCAGGTACAGCAGCCAGAATCCCGCGCCCCAGATCAGCCAGTCCGCCAGGCTGGCCAGGGTGAGCCCAATCATATCGGCGCTGGGCACGGCGTGAACCCTCCCCAGCCAGACCAGCATTCCCAGCAGGAAGCGCGCGATGCCGATGCGCAAAGCGCCCCTTCGATCGATGCGCCCCAGCCGCCAATTGCGGCGCGCCAGAAGAGCGGCCGCCAGCACTCCGGAAGCGGAAAACACCAGCAGCACGATTCCCCGAACCTGCAACGTGACGGATGCGGAGGCCGCGCCGGGCGGGTCGCCCTTCCAGTGATTCGTCACCCGAAGCGTGGTGAGGCGTCCTTTCCAGGAGGCCATTTCCACCGTCAGGTCGAGGGTGGGAATCTTGGGATGCGGCCCTTTCCAGGTATGCAACTCGTCGGCTGCGCCGAGCGGCACGAACTTGGGCGTGTCCTCGGTGAAGTTGGCTATGTCCAACCCAGCCATGTGGAAGACGGTGCCGGGATCTACGGGCTCCGCCGGCGGCGCCGTGTCCGCCTTCGGGATGGCGGCAAACCAACGCAACTGGCCGGCGGCATTCAGGCTCACGTGCACCATGCCCGGACTGGTGGGCGGTGGATTGTCGGCGTCGATGTCTCCATATGGGTCGGCCACCAGCAGTCGCGGGCTTTCCCGGTAGATCGCCAGAATGGGAGGCTCGGAAGCCAGCCACTCGTCCCACTTTTTGGGGTTGTGAAGCTTGTTGAGGTGTTGCAGGAGGCCGGGCTGTTCGGTCAGCCACACGGCCGAATCGGCGGGCCTTTGGGTATAGCCGAAGGCCGCGGCCGCTTCCCGCGCCTTGTTCGCCAGAACCTCCGGCGAATTGTCCATCGGCGTTTTGAAGGCGGCCACGGTTTGGCTGAGCAGCACGATGGCCGCCACCAGGCAAATGGCCAGCCCCGAGAGACAAAGCACGGCCCACCGGCGCGGCATCCCCTCCTGTTGACCGGCGTCGGCCACCAGTTCCGGAGACGGCGTCTCGCCCGCCGCCAGTGCCGCGGCCAGAGGATCGCCGCCGGGCAGCGCCAGGGCCACCGAGAGCGCGCTTGCCGGCCGCTTGGCGGGGTCCGGGTCCAGGCAGCGGCGGATGGCTTTTTCCACCAACGGGTCGATATCGGCCGCGGTCGAGGTCATGCTCGGCAGGTGGACGGACTCCTCCATTTCGAGCAACTGCCGCACGTTCTTGGCGTCGAACGGCTTCTTGCCGGTAAAAAGCTCGTAGAGCACCAGGCCCAGCGAATAGATATCGCTTTTGGCGGTGACTTCGGCGCCTTTGAGTTGCTCCGGCGCCATGTAGGCGGGGGTGCCGTTGCGCACTTCGGCGCCGGAAAGCTGGTCGGCGATGGCGGCCAGTCCGAAATCCATGATGACCGTCTCGCCGCGCTTGTTCATCATGATGTTCTGCGGCTTCAGGTCGCGATGGATCACCCCGCGGTCGTGCGCCGCGGCCAGCCCGGCGCACAGTTTGCGCGCCGTTTCCAGAGCCTTGTCGGACGGCAGGCGGCCGATGCGGAGCAATAGCGAGGCCAGGTCTTCGCCGTCCACATATTCCATGGAGATGAACGGCGTGCCTTCCATCTCGCCGATGTCGTAGACGCGGCAAACGTTGGGGTGGGAGACCTGGCGGGCCACGCGAACTTCGCCGTGGAAGCGCTCCAGCAGACGCGGATTGGAGGAGGCTTCGGCGGGCAGGAATTTGAGCGCCACGGATTGGCCCAGCATCATGTCAGTAGCGCGATAGACCTCGCCCATGCCGCCGCGCCCGAGCAGTCCGATGATGCGGTAGCGGCCGCCCAGCAAGGTCCCGGCGACGAAGCGGCCTTCATCCACCATCACGCCCGACGTGATCTGCGAGACGTGCGACAGAGACGACGCAGGGGCGGCGGGCGCCGGTTCGAGCGTGGTCTCTACGGTAGACGGATCGATCTTCCGCTCCATTCCATAGATTCTAACGCGTGGGGGGAAACGGAGGGCGATTCGCGTACCTCGGTTGCAGGCGGGGACAGATGAGCCGGCATGCCCTTGGCGGCATGCTGATGGTGGAATTCTGCAAGGGAACTATCCTGTTGCAGGAACTGGCCAGGCCCTGCCGGCGTCCAAACCGGAAATGCCTTCCCGTGCGAAAAGGATTGCCATTTGTCTGTCTGCAACCGTTCTGTTGGCGGCTGGGCGTTGACCCTGAATGGATTCTTCGTCTCCCTAAGCATTCTGAGATTCACTGACCAGGACCGTGCCGAGGCAGTTGCCGGCGAATACGCCGCTTCCTGGGAGAACGTGTCGATCCGTGCGTCGGATGGCATCGTTCTGAGGGACTGGCTCTTCACTCCCCAAAACCCTCAAGGCAGGGCCGTATTGCTCGTCCACGCAGTACTGGGGAACCGCCACGACATGCTGGGCCGGCGCAATTCCTGTTGGACAGAGGATATACGTGTCTTCTTGTTGACCAACGAGGCTGCGGCACATCCGGTGGGCAGATTTCGTGGGGTGTCAACGAGCCGGGAGATATTGCAAGGTGGGTAACCTGGCTCCGTGACCGGACGCACTCCGGCGCGGTGTTCGGATATGGCCTCTGGCGCGGCAGCACCACGTTGGTACAGAGCCTCGCATTGGCCGAGGCCTCTTCCGTGACAAGTAGATCGATATCCGGGGTCGGGCTGGGCAACATTACGGGCCCGTCGATTCTCCGATGTTGCATTGATACAGCGATATTACCGAGATGCTCCAAAACCGTATAAAACGGCCCTGATACCTCCGATAAGACATGCAGTGACAGTTACGTCCGTTGCCAGCGCCTGTGACCAGACGTCTTTGCAGACTCAGGGTGATGCTGAGCTTGCGCGTCGGGCCCCTGCCGGGATCCTCGTGTTCGGATGCATGGTCCCGCTCTTGGTCCTGTCCTGCGACTTCTTTAGGGTTCACCGCAATGCGATGCTCACGGCATTGACCGTGACCTACGGTTCTCTTGCGATGCGCGCGTGGCTGATCTGGTGCAGTGGGAATCTCTTTCGTTCGCGCCGGACGGTGTGGTTGAACCTGAACTCGGCAGCGGTCTTGATACCGATTGCGATGTGGGACGGGTTTTATTGCATTATCGCAATAGTTCAGGGTTCAGAAGCCTGGGATGCCCTGCTGCTCTTGCTTTGCATGATTTGTACTTGTTTCGGCGGACTCTACTCGTTCACACCGAGATTGTCGCTCCTGTGGGCTTACCAATATACGCTACTGGCTGGACCCTTTCTGGCGAATATCTGTGTGAGGAGCCCACACCATTGGATGATCGCCGCCGCCGTCGGTGCTTTGTTTCTTTTCGTGACGATTCAGGGTAGGGTGCTACACGGACAGTTCTGGGAGGTGCTGAGTACTCAGGCATCGCTGAGGAAAGCGAAACTGGAGGCTGAATCGGCCAGCGAAGCGAAGAGCGCCTTTCTGGCAAACATGAGCCATGAAATTC
>CAZARO010000608.1:0-4328 GCA_964487165.1 uncultured Solibacteraceae bacterium
TGATCTCTTCGTTGACGTGGCGCAAGGGCACGCGGAGGTCGTTGCTGTCGCCGATGAGGAAACCGCCGGTGGATTCGGCCAGGTCGCGTATCGCCAGTTGCATATTGTTGCGGCCGGCAGTCTCAGCGCTATCGCTGGCCATCATCTCCTGCTGGGTGGCGTTGTTGTTGTTCAAGCTGCTGTTGGCGCTGGCATTGTTGGCGCCGTTCAACTGGTTCATGGCGCTGGTGTTTTGCGCGCCGATCATCACGCCTCGGGTATCCACGCTGTAAAACGTCACGTTATCCCGATTGGCGGTGGCCAGCAGATTGCGCCAGATGTTATCCAATTCGGTGCCGCGGTACATGCCGGCCGAAAAATACATCACGCTCTTGCGGCCGGGCATGGGGCGGAGGCCGTCCACCAATGCTTTCAGGGCGTCAATCGACATCCGGGTGCCGTTCGATTGCGCCGCCTGATCCATACGCATCATATTCAGCATGACCCTGGCCAGCATGGCCCCGGTCGGATCGGTGGGCGCACCGGTAGCGCTTGACCCTGCCGTAGCAGCCAGCTGATTGGCGCTGGACAGTGTGTTCTGAGGCAGAACCGCGCCGTTGGCACCGCTGTCCTGGTTCACTATGGTTCTCAAGGTAGCCATAATGGCGTCGGCTTCCGAAGACAGCCGCGGAGCGCTCAGCCCTTGCGTGGCCTGCTCGATGGCCTTGACCAGCGCGTCGTGGTCCTTGGTGAATTGCTGCAGGAGCAGCAGCCGGGTATCGATGACCACTACCGAGTAAAACACGTTGGTCCCCTGATCGCCCTTTACCAGGTCGATAGCCGCTTCCCGCGCCAGCTTGCGTTGGGTGGGACTGTCTAGCGGCTCAAAGGCCAGCGTCACCAGGCGAATCTGGCGCATCGGGTCCAGCGTCTCGGTGGCGCCGGTGGCGGTCACCGCCTCGGTACCGCGCACCTGGCGGAAGCTGAGGATGGTTTGCTTGGACCCGTTGTCGCTGACGGTCAGCTCATCGGGCGTGAGGTCGGTGATGGGCTTTCCCTTTTTGTCGCGCACCACCAGGTCGAGCAGGACTTCATCGACGTTAGTTTTAATGGTGGCCTGCGGCGGCTGGGCCGGTGGTTGGGCAGGTTGTTGCTGAGGCATCGCGGGCAGCGCCGCGGCCAGAATAAATACGGATGGAATCAGAAGCTTCATGGAACCTATTTACCTCCTAAGTGCTCGAGCCGTTTGAATTCGGATTGCTCGCGCGCAGCGTCCTCTTTTTTTCCGAGGCGGCTGTACGCCGTGGCGAGGCTGAAGTGCGCGTCGGGATCGTTGGGGGCCAGATTCACGGCCTGCCGCAACTCCGCGGCGGCGCGCGCCAGATCCTCGGAGGCGAGCAGAGCCCGGCCTAGAACCACGTGGGTCGCGAAATCTCCGGGACTGGCCTTCACCGCCAGTTCGCCGTACTCCACGGCGGCTTTCGCGTCGTCTCGTTTCAGGGAAATCGCGCTCATGCTGACCAGCGCGGGAACATGATCGGGCGCCAGCGCGATGGCCTTCTTGATCTCTTCGATTCCCCGGTCGGCGTCCTGGCTATAGAGCATGGCGCCGTAGCGGAAATGCACATTCGGCTCCGAGGGATAGGCCTTGAGCAGCTCGTCGAACTTCTGGTTGGCCACCTTAAAGTCCTCCTGCATGCCCGAAGCCATGGCGTCGCCCACCCGGTAGACCATTTCGCGTTCCGATTCCGGTACTTCCGACGGCAGCCAGGGCCGGCGTAAACCGGCGATTCCGGCGGCGGCGATGATTTCGGAATTCACGCCCTTCTCTTTTCTGGCCAGTTCCCGTAGAACGATGATAGCCCGCTCAAAATTCCCCGTCTTGATGAGTACCAGCGCGTAGTGCAAACGCCCGACACGGGCCAGTTCCGGGGCTTCGTTAAAACCCAACTGCTCCGCGCGCGTCAAGTCATCCAGCGCGGAACCGTAATTCCAAAGACTGTATTGGCAGAGTCCCGCCATGGTCCAGCCGGGCGTGACTTCGGGTTTCAGCTCGGCAAGTTTGTCGAAAGCCCAGACGCAGTCGCGGTATCGATTGAGGTCGTAAGAAATGGAGCCCAGATTCCACAAGCCTTCCTCCCAGGCGGGCTTCAGCTTGAGAGCTTTCTTGTACAAATCGACGGCTTTTTCGAGTTGATGCGCATCGCGGGCGGTCTGTGCTTCCGTGGAGAGAGTGGAAAAGGAAGGCGGGGGGGCTTGAGCCACGCTCGCGCGGCTGGCCGCGAGCAACGTTGATACCACTAGGACCCGGGCCGAAGGTTGCATCTTTAATTCATGTTAACTCTTTAAGGACTCCCCCGTGGCCGGACGAAAGAAAAGGCGGCTTCCGCACACGGAAGCCGCCTCTTTTCGCCTGCCTGTAAGCCCCGGTTAGAAGTAGAACTTCACCGCGGCCTGGATAATGCGATGGCCCTGTTTCGTGTCGACGGTTCCGAAATTAGGTGTATTGACGGCACCGGTCGTGCCATCGAAACCGAGAGCCAAGTTGGTTCCATTGAACGACCACAGCGGGTGGTTCAGGAAGTTGTAAGCGTTGAAGCGGAACTGCAACTTCTTCGATTCACCGATGTTGAAATTCTTGAACATTCCAATGTCGGAGTTGAAGAAGTACGGTCCGTAAACCACCGGACCAACCATTGGCCCGTTCTGGCCGAGCTGGTCAGGGAAGCCGAAGCAGTTCGGATTGATGTACTGATGCGGCTTCAGGTTCGAAGCCGGATTGCACGTATAGGTCGGCATGAGCGGAATATCCGACGTGCCCAACAGAGACGTGTCGCTGACGTTGAAGGTTGTGCCTGGAATCTTGTAATTGTTCAGACTCAAGCCGAAGCTTTGGCCGTTCGGGCCGCTGCCGTTGAGATTCACGCCGCTTTGAATCTGCGTGATTCCCGAAAGCTGCCATCCGTTGATCAGCCCTTTCGCGAACATGTTGGTCTTGATTGGGCTTCCCAGCTCGACTGAATAGGCGGCATTGAAAATCTGCTTGCGGTTGCTGCCCTGCACGCCGTAGTCGTTGGCAATGTTGAACGGATCACCGCCAACGATACCCATAGCTTTGCCATAGGTGTAATTCATGTTGATGGTGTACTTGCCCTTGGTACGCACCCAAGTCACCTGCAGAGCGTTGTAGTTGGAGTAGTTTTTGTTGTCGACGAGGGCAAAGTTCGAGTACAGCGGCATTGGCCGGAAGTTGTTGGCGTTCAAGCTGTTGGGGTCTACACCTCCGTTCTTGCTCGACAACATGGAGCCCACCGGCACCAGGTTCAGGTAGTCCGACGGACCCGCAGCGCCCGGCAAGTCTCGGCTTCTGTTGCCCACGTAGGAGACTTCCAGAAGGCCGGCCCACGGCGTTCGTTGGGAGACCGTGGCGTTGTAACTGTCTGTGTAGGGCTGTTTGTCGTCCGAACTGTTTACGGCCGCCGGGGATCCGGCTGCGGCGGAAACGTTTTCGGTATCGAGGTTGCGTGCCAGCAAGGGCACGCCGTTATAGTTGTTCGGTAGCGTTACGGTCTCCACGCCAGCGGCTACATCGAGGCCGGTGGTGAACTGGCCGGAGTGATAGTAGTAACGGCCCCAGCCGCCGCGGAGAACGGTCTTGCCTTGGCCCGACAGGTCGAACGCCACACCGATGCGGGGCTGGAAGAACAGCGCACGCGTGGGGAATCCACCGATCGGTACGGCGGCGTCCCTGCTGTGCCACAAGAACCCGCAATATTGGATAGGCGTGCAATTCGAGTTGTAATCCGATTGATTGAATACCGAGTAACCGTAGCCTAGGCGGTCCTGCCAAGCCTGGAAGTGGGTGAGGCGAAGGCCCAGTTCGAAGGTCAAGCGCCGCGTGGCCTTCCAGGAATCCTGCACGAACCCTTCGTAGGTATTGTAGGCGATGTCGTTGATGCGGTTGAAGTTCGTCTCCACATATTGGTACAAATTGCCGTACAGCAAGTCGGCATATTCGTTACCGAAGGAATTGGAGTTGTCAACCCAGACGTTCATATCGCCATTGGAGTCGTCGTTGCCGGGCTGCGAGTTGCGGATCCATTCCCAGAAGACGCCGGCTTTCAGGGTGTGAGTACCCTGCACCCTGGTGAGGGTGTCGCTGGCACTGGGCATCCACTTGTCGGCGTACAGACCTTGCGAGTTGCCGCCGGCCTCGAAACCGCCGGGATTGAAAATCACCGCCGCTTCCTGGGAAGTCCAGCCGAAACCGCCAAACGAAGGAATCTGCGCCACGCCGTTCTTGAAGAGCCCGGTGTAGTCGTAGCCAACGTCCGTGCGGTTCACCTTGG
>CAZARO010000609.1:0-4319 GCA_964487165.1 uncultured Solibacteraceae bacterium
GCCAAGCAGGTGCCGCTCTCGCGCACCATGAAGGAGCAGATCAGCAAGATCCGCGGCTGGGCGTTCGAGCGGGCCATCCGCGCGTCGCCGCATAAGCACGGGTGAGGCAGCTGTCGCCGATCAGCGCCTTAGACGCGCGTGCGAACGCAATCCATCGAGTCTGAAACTTTGAGAGCCAAGTAGGGCCGATTGCCAATCGGCCGCAGGATGCTATCCTGCCCCACTTTGGACGCCCTGTGCCAACCAGAATTCAACAACTGCGTTGATCGCTGCGCGATCAAACCGCTTGCTTACGCGCGCGGCTCAGTATGAACCGCTGCGGATGCGCAAATACTTATGACGCTCTGTTTAGTTCAGCAGCCTTCCCTGCCGCAGATACGCCGGCGTTTCCACGTCGTCGAGATCCAACATGGGCTCGGGCTCTACCATCAGCTCGGGCTGCGGTTCCGGGCGGCGCTCCACAATCGGGGGCGCGGGCGGAGCGGGCGCGGGTGGGGGTGGCGGCGCGGCGGCCGGTTCCGGCAGACGCGGCTGGAAGCGTACTTCCGGCACCGACTTGCGGTCGGGCAGAGGTGCGTTCTCCGGCTGGAAGCCGGTGGCGATCACGGTAATCTTGACGGCATCCGCCAGCGACTCGTTCATGATCACTCCGAAGTTGATCTGTACGTCGTCGCAATTGGCGGCCTCGCGAATGATGGAGCAAGCCTCGTTCACTTCGTGGAGACCCAGGCGGCTCGAGCCGGTGATGTTGATCAGAATGCCGCGTGAGCCGGAGATGCGGGAATCCTCCAGCAGCGGGCAGCTGATGGCCTGGCGCGCCGCTTCCACCGCGGCTTTTTCGCCGCGCCCGATGGCCGTCCCCATCATGGCGTAGCCCATGCCGATCATGGTGGCTTTGATGTCCGAGAAGTCGCGGTTGATCAGGCCGGGCGTGATGATGATGTCGCTGATGCCCTGCACCGCCTGCCGTAGCAGGTCGTCGGCCACTTTGAAGGCTTCGAAGAAGCTGGTGCCGCGCGGCACCAGCGCCAGCAGTCGGTCATTGGGAATGGCGATCACGGTGTCCACGGTGGATGCCAGGCGGCCCAGTCCATCCTCGGCCAGCCGCATGCGGCGCGGACCTTCGAAACCAAACGGCTTGGTCACCACCGCCACGGTGAGCGCGTCGAGTTCCTTGGAGAGCGACGCAATCACCGGCGCGGCCCCGGTGCCCGTGCCGCCACCCAGCCCCGCGGTCACGAAGACCATGTCGGCGCCCTGCAGGACTTCCACGATGTGGTCGGTGTTCTCGAGCGCCGCCTGGCGGCCGATCTCGGGATTCGATCCGGCGCCCAGCCCCTTGGTAATCTTGGCGCCGAGCTGCAGCTTGTTGGGCACCTGGCAAGCGGAGAGCGCCTGCAAGTCGGTATTCATGGCGTAAAACTGCACGCCTTCCAGCCCCTCTTCCACCATGCGAGCCACGGCGTTGCATCCGCCGCCGCCCACGCCGACTACCTTGATGCGCGTGCCGAGGCGCGCCTCTTCTTCGATTTCGTATTTCAGACTGTTGATATCAGCGTCAATGAGCCCCATGGCTTTCTCCTTACAATATTTTTCCTAGAATTCCGCGGGTGGCCCGCTGTTCCTGCGTCTTCAATTTGGCGGCATACATGGCCAGCCCGGCGGCCACGCTCCACTCCGGATGGTCCATGCTTTCCGGCCAGTGCCTGATTCCCACCGGCAGCCCGAAGCGCGCCTGGCACTGCAACACGCGTTCGGCCACGTCCAAGAGCTCCGGCAGCCGCGACGCGCCGCCGGTCAGAAAGACTCCGCCGGCCATGGCGTGTTCCATCCCCACGCGGCCCAACTCTGAGCGCACGAAGCGAAACAGCTCCTCCGCGCGCGCCTGCAAAATCTCATTTACGAACCAGCGCTGCGCGTGGCGATGGTCGCGATTATCGGGCGTGGGCAGATCCACAATGGCGTTCGGGGCGCTCGATTCCGCCAGCGCCGAACCATATTCCAGCTTCACCGTTTCGGCATCCTCGAAGCCCAGGCAGAGCCCCTGCGCCAGGTCGCGCGTGAAATGGTCGCCCGAAACCTTCAGGTTGGATGCCAGGTGCATGGCGTCACCGTAGTAGACCACCATTTCGGTGGATTGCGACCCGATATCCACCACCGCGATGCCCTGCCGCCGGTCTTCCGGCAGGACTGCGGCGTAAGCTGCGGCCAGCCCTTCGAATACCGTCTCCTCCACCATGAGGTGCGCCTGGTTCACGGCGGTGACCAGCGCGGTGTGTTCCTGCACCGACCCCATCAGCAGGTGGACGTTGCTCTCCAGGCGCGCGGCGTCCATCTTGAGCGGGTTGCGATGGCCGGGATGATCGTCCACCACGAAGTCCTGTAGAAATACCTGCAGCAGCATGCGGTCTTCCTGCAACTGCACGCGCGTGGCGCGATCCACCACGCGATTGATGTCGCGCTGTTCGATCTCGCGCACGTAGCCCATTTCGAGCACGCCGCGGCTATTGGCGCCGCGGATGGTGGGCCCGCCCATGCCCACCACCGCCGAGGGCACCGACAATCCCGCGGTCGCTTCCGCCTCGGAAAGCGCCATCAGAATGGATTCCGTGACGGCACGCTGGTCGAAGATTCTGCCCTTGACCCAGCCTTGCGACGGCACGGCGCCGCACCCCACCAGACGCAGCCTTCCCTTTTCGAGGACGCACACCAGCAAGCGGACCCAACTGCTGCCCGCATCCAGTCCCGCCGCGATAATCGACTTCCCTGCCATGAACCTCGATTCCTATCTTGCCGTGATGCGGTCGTCCAGCCGCAGGTCGAACACCCTCACTTCCGGCGATCGTTTGCGGATCTCCGGATAGTGCTGCAGAAAATTCCGGTAACGGGGCCCGAAGTTATCTTCGCCGAGAGTCAATTCCACCACCCGCCCCTCGATCTGCGACAACACGCGAATATTGCCGGGATCGACAGCGTTCACCTCGGAAACATCTTTCATGGCCGGACCCAACGCGTCCTGCACATCCAGCAGCGCGCGGACCGCCTCCATGCGCCGTTCCGGCGAATCTTCGGCGCGAACGCCGCTGAGCACGGGGAAGGAGAACTGGGCTTGCGGCGGCGGCTCCAGCAGCATTCCCTGGCCATCGATCAGCATTACGGCCGACTGCACCTCGACGAAGGCCACCGGCTTGCGTTCGTGGATGCGCACCGCCAGCCGGTCCGGCCAGACGCGTGAAACCGCGGCGTCCTCCACCCAGTCGATGGCCAGCAGCCGGCGGCGGCGCTCTTCCAGCGGCACGGCGAAAACGCTATGGTCGGCATCTTCGGCAAAAATGCGCTGCACTTTGGAGCGCGATCCGTAGTGCAGGCCGTCGATGGTGAGCGCGTCGCGGCGATCGTGAGAAAGCACGAACTTGGGATTGTGGATGAGGTAGCGGTGTACCAGGTACACCGAAACGCCAGTGCAGACGGCCAGAGCGAAGCCAATGAGGACCGCGCGGCGCAGCGCCTTGCGGAGGTTCGAGATTTCCTTCTTGGCTTCGCGCGCCATCTCAATCCTTGGCCTTCAACTTTTCCAGCAGCCTGTCGCCCGCCTGCCATACATTGCCGGCGCCCAGCGTGAGCACCGCGTCGCCCGGCTGCACCACCTGCGCCAGGGCCGCCACGCCGCGGTCGATCGAGCCCACGTATTCCGCGCCGCGGTGGCCGAACTGCCGAATGCGCTCCACCAGTGTCTCCGCAGTAACTCCCGCGATGGGCTTTTCGGAAGCCGCGTAGATGTCCATCACGAACAGGCTGTCGGCCTGGTTAAACGCGCCTGCGAATTCCTCCATCAGATGGAAGGTGCGGGTGTAGCGATGCGGCTGGAAGAGCACGTGAATGCGGCGGAAGCCGCACAGCCGCGCAGCGTCCAGTGTGGCGCGAATTTCGGTGGGATGGTGGCCGTAATCGTCAATCACGGTGACGCCCGCGGCCACGCCGCGCGTCTGCAGCCGCCGGTCCACGCCCTGGAATGTCGCCAGGCCCTCGCGGATGGCGTCGGGTTTCACCTCCAGTTCCATGGCGACCACCACCGCCGCGGTGGCATTGAGTACGTTGTGGCGCCCCGGAATCGGCAGGTGAAAGCGGCCCAGATCGGCGGAGCGATAGCGCAGGCGGAAATCGCTGGCGGTAGCGCCGCAGACAATCTCGGTGGCTTCGACGTCGGCCTGCGCGCTGGTGCCGTAGGTGATGGTGCGCCGGCGGATGGACGGCAGAATGCTTTGCACGTTGGCGTCGTCCAGACAGACGATGGCGGCGCCGTAGAACGGCACCTTGTT
>CAZARO010000610.1:0-4302 GCA_964487165.1 uncultured Solibacteraceae bacterium
CGTGGACGGCGATGAAAGTCATCGAGTCTGTGGCGGGGCTGGGAATCGTGCTCGCCATCCACGCGTTGGTGCACTGAAGAACAGCCCTGGGTAGATCTTCTATACTAGCCTTAGGGTTATGGCGCAGACGACCGTACTTCCCGACCGCCGGCAGATCTATCGCCCATTTCTTGAGCGTCTCAATCCGGCATCACAGGGCGTAATAGATGCGCAGAGTCTCATCGTGCCACCCGAACATGATCCGCGTGACCCCGACCAGCCGCCGATTCACGTTGCGTTCGCCAATACCGCTGAGTTGACCCGCGGGGCTCAAATGGCGCTGGTAGGTGGTATCGGCTCAGGTAAGACCACCGAATTGCAACTTACACTCAAGCAATTGGAACGGCATTCGGATGCAGTTAATATCTATGTGGATTTGGCTGAGATCACGGATCTCAATGAGCTGAATCCGGGTGCCATTCTGATCGCGATCGGGCTTGGGATATATCAGAAGATCAAAAAGACCCTCAAGCAGGAATCGCCCATCAAGGTGGCCTTCGAAAAACTTCGGGAACTGGCCAGAGGCAAGACGGACTGGATTGAGTTCGACGACTATGAGCCTGTAGAAGACCAGGAGCCAGACGAAGAACCTCCGTTGGTCCCGGTTGAGGTGCCTGGCCTGCTGAAACCGAAGTTCCCGGCTATACAGCGAACGGTCTTTGATGTACGAGAACTGCTCTTAGAGATCGCAAGGCCTCTATTGGAAGACCAGGCGCAGATCACAGTTCTAATCGACGGTCTGGATCGCCTAATTCGACCGGAGCGGTTCCGGGAGTTCGCCGAGCAGGACCTGCGTGCTCTTCGGAAGGCAAAGATTTCGATTATCGTAGCGGCGCCACTCCTCCTCTGGTTTGATAATAGCCGCTTCCTACAGGATTACTTCGACGACGTAAAGCACATCCCGGCCGCGATCACCGATCCTGAAAAGTCCGACTTCCTCAACCAGGTCCTGCGCAAACGCGGTGCCGCGGAACTCATGGCTGACCGCGAGATTGCCGAGGTGTGCCGGTTTTCGGGCGGGGTAATGCGTGACTTAATCACGCTGGCCAGAACCTCGGCCGAGGCCGCCTATCGAGACGATAAAGACCGTGTCGAACCCGAGCACACCGCATCGGCAATTCGGCAACTCGGCAAGCGCTATCTTGTTGGATTAGGTAACGCTCAGCGGCAGATGATTCGGAAGCTGATTGAGAACGAAGAATTCTCGGTAGAGAACTCCTTGGCTAAGCAGCTCCTGGTCAACCGCCAGGTGCTGGAGTACTTTAGCGGCCAGCGTGACTTCTTTGCGGTCCATCCGGCTCTCGCCAAGATCCTGACGGAGTCGGTGTGAGCGATTTCTCCACGACAACGGCTTTCCGGCTGGTGAGGCGACTGGCAATCGGAGATCACAGCACCAGCATGTATCTCCTGATCTGCGAAGAAGCCGACCAGCCCGTCATCGAATCTGACCTCAAAGCGGAAGTCGAGGTTCAAACGGGGAGTGCGCTTCCGGTCGGCCGCGTATCGGAGCACCTGGAGACAGGCGACACGCTCGGGCTGCCGGATTCCGGCCCGATACGAGCCCTCCGGATCGATCGATGGTCGCCTGCGCTCGTGGCTGCGTTAGATACCCATGTGGTGCGCCTGGAGCGGACCGGCGCACAGTTTCTTTTCATTACTTCTCCAGCCCTTGCCGAGCAATTGCTTAACCAGGCGCCGAACTTCCGCAATCGTCTGACCGAAGTGCTCTGCATCATTCCAGACCCCGCCGTGGAGGGCGCTTCTCATTGACTTGGGAGGATGAACTCCAAGCTCTGGCACGCGAGCGCGAGGCGGCAGGTGGCTCGGTCCTCTCGCAACTAACCGTCGAGCACCCAGCCACGCTTCTGCGAGAGCTCCGGAATTATCTCGCCCGGCAAGCAGACCGGAGCAGGTTGACTAAAACGTACGACGGACCAAGGCTGGAAACGCACGAAGGAGGAGTGCAGGAGCTCGTGTGCGAACCAGTCGGGTTTCGCTCCGACTCCAAGCTGACATTCAACATTCGGCTGAAACAGGAACAGCGTGGCTGGGTAGTTGGGCAATTCAGATTCCACCTGCACCTCGCAGGGAGAACTGTCGAGATGGTAAGAATCCATCTGAACCTCAATGATGGACTCGATCCGCTAAGAGTTCCTCGATGCCATCTTCATATCGGCGATAGCAAGGCCCACATACCCTTTCCTCTTATGAGCTGTCGATTGACGCTGCACCTGCTATGCGAATTTATTGAGCCGGATCTTGGCGCACCACGTCCGCTCGAATGAGTCATCGAGTCCGTGGCGGGGCTGGGAATCGTGCTCGCCATCCACGCGTTGGTGGCATAGTGATAATTATGGAGACACGAAAAATCGGCAGTCAGGGCCTCGCCGCCGGCGCGATCGGGCTAGGATGCATGGGCATGACCCATGCCTACGGTACGGGAGACGAAGCGGAATCGATTGCCACCATTCATCGCGCCCTCGACGCTGGGGTGACGCTGCTCGATACGGCGGAGGTGTACGGTCCGCACACTAACGAAGATTTGGTGGGGAAAGCCATCCGCGGCCGGCGCGGGGAGGTGGTGCTGGCGACCAAGTTCGGATTCGTCATTGGAGCGGGCGTGACCAAGCTCGATGGGTCGCCCGCCAATGCCCAGCGCGCGGCGGAAGGTTCGCTGCGGCGGCTCGGCGTGGACACCATCGATCTCTATTACCTCCACCGCAAGGACCCGGCGGTCCCGATCGAGGAAACCGTCGGAGCCATGAAGCGGCTGGTGGAGGCGGGTAAGGTCCGCTTCCTGGGTCTTTCGGAGGTGGGCGCGGAGACCATCCGCCGCGCCCACAAAGTGCATCCCATCACCGCCGTGCAGAGCGAATATTCGCTGTGGGAGCGCGGCATTGAGGAGTCCATTCTGCCCGCCATGCGCGAACTCGGCGTGGGGCTGGTGCCCTTCAGTCCGCTGGGGCGCGGATATCTGACGGGAGCATTTCAATCGAGTTCCGTTTTCCGGGAGGGCGATTTCCGGCGCAGTCTGCCGCGATTTGACGACGCGCACATGGCCGCCAACCAGAAGCTGGTCGATATCGTGAAGGCCGTGGCGGCGCGACATGGAGCGACCCCGGCGCAGGTCGCGCTCGCGTGGGTTCTCGCCATCGCTCCGGATGCGGTGCCGATACCCGGCACGAAGCGGAGGGCGTACCTGGATGACAATCTGGGAGCGCTGAACGTCCACCTGACGGCGGAAGATATGGCGGAATTGAACGGGCTGGCGTCGATGGCGGTGGGCGACCGGTACCCACCTGCCATGGCGCAGGTGGCGGAGCGATAATCTCGCGGCGGCGCTACGAGTGTTCCAGATTGTCCAGCCGTTGCTCATGCGCGCTGGCGGTGTTTTCGAGGGATCGAATAGAGTCGAGAGTGGATTGCGCGACCAGGGCGAGTTCGTGAATATTCTCGCCATCCTTGTGAACGGCTGCGGGTTGGCGGATGTTTTCGCCGTCCTTCAGCGCGGCCTCCTGAAGTTGCCGGATGCTCTCTCGCTGATCCCGAATGTCGCGGTGGACCAACTCCATATTCATGGTCAGAGCTTCGATGCGTTCGTCTATGTTCATGGTTGGCCCGGCTCTTCGAGGTTAGCAAACCGCTGGCGTTTTTTGCGGCCCTGAGTAAGTGTGAAATTCAGGGCCTCACGCATCGCGCCGCGCCGCTTGCCGAACCATTTGCCGAACTGTCGCGCGCGCCATTTGTATCGTGATACGATATAACTGTGCGGGCAGGACAACACCCCAGCGGCGACCTCAGCCGCGAACAATACCGCGAACTCGCCGAGTTCCGCCGGCAGATCCGGCGATTTCTCCACTTCAGCGAAACCACCGCCAAGGAACACGGCATCGAGCCGCAGCAGCATCAACTCCTGCTGGCGGTACATGGGCTTCCGGAGGACGTCAAGCCCACTATTGGCGAGATCGCCTCGCGCCTCTACATTCAGCATCACAGCGCCGTCGAACTGGTCAACCGCCTGGAGCACACCGGCGCCATCGTACGCCGTCCCGGCACGGTCGATAAACGCGAGGTCTGGATTCGCCTGACACCCGCGGGCCGCGCGACACTGCGTAAGCTGGCCCTGACGCATCGGACCGAACTGGAACGGACCGGACCGGAACTGGCAACCACCCTTAATTCCATCCTGAAATGAAACATACCTCTCAAGAACTGGGCGATTTTACGGCAACGGCGCGCGTGATCCCGATCTCGCTGCTGGCG
>CAZARO010000611.1:0-4292 GCA_964487165.1 uncultured Solibacteraceae bacterium
TGTGCTCTTCCGATCTCGAGGGCGCCGGATCGCCGAAGTAGAAGTGCGATACCACCGGGTTCGCAGTGGCCAGAACGCTGCCCGCGCCGCGGATTTTGGAGAGCGCGCGCATCAGGCCCTCGGGATAACGGGTCAGAAGCGCGGCATCGGCATCGGCCAGATACTCGCGGCCGCGCGAGATGGCGGCGCGAATCACCGACGCCAGCAAAGGCGCGATAAAAAAGACATACAGATACAGCGGCGAAAGCGCCAGCCGGTACATCCGGAAGCGGGCGTAGAAGGGGCTTCCGCCGCGTCTCTGGCGTTTGCGCAGCAGATAGGGCAGGCGCAAAAAGAGAGCGATTGACGCCACCACGGTGTTGAGGCGCGTGTCCTGATTGCCGATGTGCGACAGCTCGTGCGCCAGCACGCCTTCCAACTCGCGCTGATCCATCAGCAGCAGCAGGCCGCGCGTCACCACCACCACGGAGTGACGCGGATCGGTGCCCGCCGCGAAGGCATTGGGTGAGCTGGATTCGATGACATAGAGCCGCGGCGTGGGCAGCCCCGCGCCGATGGAGAGATTTTCCAGCAGCCGTTTGCATTCCGCCTCCGGCGCGTCAGCCGGTCGGGCGCCAGTGAGGGCCAGCACTTTGGAAGTAGGCGACGAAGAAATCGACCAGAACAGCAATCCCAAGACCGCCAATAGCGCCAGTGACACCACCGCCATGAGCTTCACTCGGATGTCGCCGTCGGTGGCTAGCTCGCGCACGTCTTCGCGGCGCAGCTCCATCTCCTTCGCGCGTTGCTGCTGGCTGAACGAAGAGTCTTCCATGTCCTGGGTGGCGTCGGCGAACTGCTTGTGCATATGGATCGCCTGCACGCGCCGGTAATGCTCTCCGCCGCCAATCTCCGACATGACGAAGGCGGACACCCCAAAGCTTATGGCGAGCACGAAGGGAATGATGGAAGCGATGGCGAACGCCACCAGCATCCACGTTTTGCGGCGGTTGTGCGCGATGCGGGTGTACACCAGCACCGGCTGTGTCATGGTGGGGGTCATATCAGGCCACAGAGAACTTGACCTTCATGTCCTGCTCGATGCCGGGCTCGGTTTCGAAGAAGGCCACTGGATCGAAGCGGTAGTAATGAGCCAGCAGGTTACCGGGGAAGCTTTGGATAGAGGTGTTATACGCCATGGCATTCATGTTGTAGAATTGCCGGGCATAGGCGATCTTCTCTTCGGTGTCGGATAACTGCGCCTGCAGTTGATTGAAGCCGGAAGCGGCCTGCAGTTGCGGGTAATTCTCGGCGACGGCCATCAGGCGGCCCAGCGCCTGAGTCAGCAATCCGTCTGCCGCGGCCGCAGCCATGAGTTCGGTAGCTTTGACCAGAGCGCTGCGGGCCTGCGTGACTTCCGCGAAGACCTGGTGCTCATGGGTGGCATAGCCGCGCACCGTCTCCACCAGGTTGGGAATCAGGCTGGATCGCCGCTTGAGCTGCACGGCGATTCCCGACCACGCCTCCTGCGTACGATTGCGCGCGCGGACCAGATTGTTGTAGAGGAAGATCGACGCGACGACAACGGCGGTCACCAGCGCGAGCGGAAGGAGCAGGGCCATTAAATAGTCCTCGCCCCATGGTCACAGAGGTCATGCGATTTCGCTAGTCGCGTTGGTTAACAAATGGTACCTAACCAAGCGAAGGCTCCGCCCTTGATATCCCTGCGGAATATGGAAGTCAGGAGTCAGAAGAGGGAGTTGCAATATTCGGCGGATCTACCGCTCCCTCACATCACGGTCGCGGTTCAGTAGGCTCTTGCAAACACAGAGGCGCTGTTCCGAGCCGCGCGCGCAAGCAAGCGGTTCTTCGAACCTTGTAACTCCTTCAGGAGTCAGAATGCCGGCGGCGCCGCTCAGGCGACCCACTTACGCGGACCGCGCCAGCCGAGTAAGTACACCGGCACGCCGTGCCCTTATGCGACAGGGTTAGTAAGTGTACCGATTCCTTCGATAGTGATGGCGATTTCGTCGCCGGAAGCCAGCGTAAAGGAGTGCGGCGGAACGATGCCGGTGCCGGTCAGCAGGAAACAGCCGTTGGGAAAAGTATTCTCGCGGAACAGATACGCCACCAGTTCCGCGGGATTGCGCTTCATCGCTTCCAGAGTGGTGCTGTCGGAGAATTCTACAGACCCGGCGCGGCGGATTTCGATGCGGATCGCGGTAGAGGGCCCGAGCGGCTCATTCGTTACCAGAATTCCGGGGCCCAGCGCGCAGGAACCGTCGTAAACCTTGGCCTGCGGAAGATACAGCGGATTCTCGCCTTCGATATCGCGCGAGCTCATGTCGTTGCCCACGGTATAGCCGAGAATCTTGCCCTTCGGCGACACCAGCAGGGTCAACTCGGGCTCCGGCACGTTCCATTTGGAATCGTGGCGGATGCGCACCGGCGCTCCCAGGCCGACGGTGCGGTGCGCGGTGCCCTTGAAAAAGAGCTCGGGACGCTCGGCGGTGTACACGCGGTCGTAGAAACTCATGCCGCCGGTGGCTTCCGACTCGGCCATGCGGGCAGTGCGGCTGCGAAAATAGGTCACGCCGGCGGCCCACACTTCCTGCTCTTCGATGGGCGCCACCAGGGCATGGCCGCCGCCCGTAGGTGCTTCGCCCGCCAAGCCCGCCAGGTATTCGTAGAGATCTTCGCGCGTGGTGAGCCGGCCCGCGGCCTGCGGAGGCACCGGAATTCTGCCGCCGTTGCCGCTTTCTAGCTCCCATCCGGTTTGCGTTCGGTAAATGCGCATCTTATTTATTTCAACCTTTCGCGAGTTTCAGCCTTTCCAGAATTGCGTCGACATCGAAAACACAGCCGCCCCAGGTGCCGCCGCTCACGTCCTGCAAGGCGGCCCACAAGCGTGTCTCGGGAGGCAGATCAGGGTCGGCCGCGAGATCGGAGGGCATCGGCCGCGCCGCCAGTTCGCGCGCGCCTTCTTGGGCGCTGTCGTTCACCACCAGATTGACCGATCCTTCCAACCGCACGCGGTCAATCACGATCTCCACCAGATCGCCCTCCCTCACCTTGCCGATGGGCCCGCCGGCGAGCGCTTCCGGAGTGACGTGCCCGATGCAGGCCCCGGTGGAAACGCCGCTAAAGCGCGCGTCCGTAATCACGGCGACATGCTTCCCGAAATCGAGGTAGCGCAGCGCCGAGGTGATGGCGAAAATCTCTTCCATCCCCGACCCCATGGGGCCGCGGCACATCAGTACGATCACGTCGCCCGCCCGTATGCCGCCGCTCTTGATGGCGGCGATGACGTCCTTCTCGGCGTGGAAGACGCGCGCCGGGCCGGTCTTACGATAGAGGCCGTCGGCATCCACCACGGTGGGGTCAATCGACGTGCTCTTGATCACCGCGCCGCCGGGCGCCAGATTGCCCTTCGGAAACGTGACCGTGGAAGTGAGCCCGCGGCGGCGCGCGCCATCGGGGTCCATAATGACATCGTCCGGGTCGATGCCGTCACGCTCGCGTAGCACTTTGCGCAGGGCGGCGCGGCGTTCGGATTGCTCCCACCAGTCGAGCACGGCGTCGAGCTTTTCGCCGCTGACGGTGAGAGCGCCGGTCTCGAGCAGGCCGGCGCGGCGCAGGTGCAGCATCACTTCGGGGACGCCGCCGGCGAGGAAGACCTGCACCGTGGGGTGGCCCTTCGGCCCGTTCGGCAGGGCGTCCACCAGGCGCGGCACCTGGCGATTGACGCGCGCCCAATCGTCCACCGTGGGGCGCGCCAGTCCCGCCGCGTGGGCGATGGCAGGCAGGTGCAGAATTAGATTGGTGGATCCGCCGAAGGCCGCGTGGACCACCAGGGCGTTGCGCACATTGGCGTCGCCCAGCACCTTGCCCATGGTGAGGCCGGTCGATTCCATCTGCAGGACGGCGCGGGCGGAGCGGCGCGCCATGTCGGTCCAGATAGGGTGTCCCGAGGGCGCCAGCGCGGAATGCGCCAGGGCCATGCCGAGTGCCTCGCCCACCACTTGCGACGTGGCCGCGGTGCCCAGAAACTGGCATCCGCCGCCGGGCGTGGCGCAGGCACGGCAGAGCATGTCGGCGGCATCCTGCAAGGTCATCTGTCCGCGGGCGAAGCGCGCGCCGGCCGATTGCACTTTGCCCGCGTCCTCGCCATCGGATGCCTGTAGGGTGACGCCGCCGGGAATCAGGATGCAGGGCAGCGACCGCGTGGCGGCGAGCGCCATCATCATCGCCGGCAGACCTTTGTCGCAGGTGGCCACGCCGATGACGCCGCTGCGCGTGGGCAGCGAGCGGAT
>CAZARO010000612.1:0-4290 GCA_964487165.1 uncultured Solibacteraceae bacterium
TCGCTGACTATGTATTGTCCGCCCGGAAAATAGAGCACCCGATGTTGATCGATGGCCTTCTGAATGGCAGCGGTGTCGTCGGTCTTACCGTCTCCGGTGACGCCCAGCGAGTGAACGTTCACCCACTCCCCGGTGGGCGGCAGCGGCGGCAGGGCCGGCGGCAACGCGGCGGGCATGGCGCTTAGAGGCGTGGCGTCGTAGATCATGCCGATAGACCCGATCGTCCCCTCGCCCGGCAGAATCAGGCCAAAGTTGAAATTCGCGACGCGGTATACCGGGCCCTTGCCGGCAACCTTCTTTCCGCTTTCGCGGAAGAGCGCGAAAACCGGGACGTTCTTCAATACGGCGTTCTCAAATCCGACCTCGTTGAGCGGGCTCTTCTCACTGCTGATGACTACAACCGAAGCGGAAATATTCTCGAAGCGGTTGTCCTTGACCCACAACTGGTCGTAGTATTGCGGGTCGATGTCGATGGCCGTCGGTACGTCGCGGAAGGTATCGCGAATGAGTGTGAGCCCGGCCTCGTGCTCGCGAATGGCGGCGTCGCGCTGTCCCTGGAACTCGGAATCGATCAGCGTGAACTGCCAGGCGGGCGAGGTCTTGTCGGTCAGAATGCCGTACCGTCCGCCGTAGAAGCGCAGATCCTCGGCCTCGTTACCGACCTCGGTGAGGCCGGCCAGGCCGGAGCCGATATGGAAATCCATGTGGCTGAGATAAGCATGCTGGGCGAAGTGCGCGCGGATCGCGACCGCCGCCGGGTTGCCGTCGCCGATCTCGAAATCGATATTGCTCATGGCCGAGTAAAAGGTGCCGGGGCCGGCATCGCCAATGGCGCTGTTGGGAGGCACGCTATCGGGTGGCGGAAACGGTATCCGGAAGCCTCTGCCGCCAGGGGCGCCGGCGGGGCGGGCACGGAAGCCGGCGAACATCACCATCACGCCCACGCCCTTCTGAAACCCGGGCGTGTTGGCGGCCAGCAGAAAGACGGGGCGCGTGGCGCCGTAGCCGAAGACGCGTACGCCTGTCCATACGTAGACCGTGCGCGTCAGCCGGTAGTGGCCTGAGGGCACAAAAACAACTCCTTCGCGAGTGCTATCAGCCTTGTCAATGGCAGCCTGGAGTGCAGCGCTGTCGTCGTTTGTTCCGTCGGCGCGAGCGCCGAATTCGGGAGCATTCAGATAAATCGCTTTGGGGTCATCCAGGCGCGTGGAGATCGTCGAGGCCGCGAAAGCGGTACAAGCGATGCCGGGCACCAGCATGACGAGCAGTAGATTCCTTCGCATACGCGTATACATTGCCGTACCTTTGTTCTACCGCAATGCGATCCCGCAGGAAAGGTCGGGTACCGCGAAACCCGTTTCGCGAATATAAAGAGAGCGGGCGGATGTTACTTTAGTCTCGCGGATTTGAGTAAGGCCCTGGCGGGCTGGAGCCCACCCCACCGGTGGCGCGGGCTTCAGCATGGCTTCAGCCCGCGAACCGAAAGCGCACACTATACTGAATCGAGAAGCACGCGAGGGAAGGGATTGGCCGCACTCCATGGACCGGGAACGCTGGCAACAGATAGAGAAGCTCTTCCACTCGGCATGGCAGCTACCCGCCGGCGAACGGGAGAGCTTTCTGGCCGGCCAATGCGGCGGCGATGACGGCCTGCGGCGGGAAGTGCTGGCCCTGCTGAATCAGCGCAGCTCCGGCGCGTTCGGCGTCGCGGACCGCGAGCGCCGTGACCTGGTGCAACAACTCGATCGCGATGCGGCGGAATTGTCTGCCGGCCAGCACCCCACGGAAACCATACTTCTTCAGGGCGCGTTGGTGGGACCGTACCAGATCGAGGGACCGCTGGGAAAAGGGGGAATGGGCGAGGTCTACCGGGCGCGAGACAATCGCCTGGGCCGCGCCGTGGCGTTGAAATTCCTGTCGGGAGCCATGGCCGCGAGTCCCTCCACGCGGGAACGGTTCCGGCGCGAGGCGCAGGCCATTTCCACATTGAATCATCCCAACGTTTGCACCGTGTACGACATCGGCGAACAGGACGGCCGGCCGTTTCTGGTCATGGAGCTGATGGAAGGGCAGACGCTGAAGGCGCGGATCGCCGAGCGGCCGTTCTCCAACGACCAACTGCTGGCCATCATGATTCCCATGCTGGAGGCGCTTGAAGCGGCCCACGGCGCCGGCATCGTGCATCGCGACATCAAGCCCGCCAACGTCTTTCTCACCCGGCAGGGGCCGGTGAAGATTCTCGATTTCGGCCTCGCCAAGTCAGCTGGAGAACCGGTCGCGACCGCCGTGCAGGTGGACAGCCTGACCGCTCCCGGGACCACCGTGGGAACGATTTCCTACATGTCTCCCGAACAGGCTCGCGGCCAGACCGTCGATGCCCGAACGGATCTCTTCGCTTGTGGAGTGGTGCTCTATGAGATGGCCACCGGCACGCTGCCATTCGCGAGCGATAGCCTGGCAGGCACGATCGAGGCGGTGCTGACCCGCGCTCCGCGGCCTGCGCGGGAATTGCGGCGCGACCTGTTGCCGGAGATCGAACGGGCAATCGATCGGGCACTCGAGAAGGACCCGCAGGCGCGCTATCAAAGCGCCGCCGATATGCGTGCCGACCTGCTGCGGTCCAGGCGGGTGCTGGAGTCGCTAAGCGCGCCGGTGGTGAATCCGCCGCATCAGCGGCGCTGGAAGGGACTTGCAGCCGCGGGAGGCGCGGTAGCGCTGATAGCCATCGCCGCCGGCTGGTATTTTGGGGTGCACAAGCGGCCCGTGACCTCGCCCTCCGAGTACGTGCAACTCACCGATTTCAGCGACTCCGCCGCGGCGCCGGCGCTCTCTCCCGACGGCCGAATGGTGACGTTCTTCCGGTCCGGGTCGCCCTTCCTGTCGAGAGGGCAGATCTACGTGAAGGTGCTTCCGGATGGCCAGTCGACGCAGATCACCAACGATGCGAGCGAGAAATACAACCTGGTCTTCACTCCTGACGGATCGCGCGTCGCCTACACCGCGCTCGCACGCGAGGACAGCTCGTGGGACACCTGGACGGTGCCGGTCACGGGCGGTTCGCCCACGCGGTTCATGAAAAACGCGGCCGGCCTGAGTTGGATGGGAGATGGCCGGGTCCTCTTTTCCGAAGTGATGGCCGGCACCGTATTGCACATGGGCATCGTAAGTTCCGAGGAGAGCCGCGCCGGCGAGCGCGCGATTTATTTCCCCGACCATGTGCGCGGCATGGCCCACTATTCCTACCCCTCGCCCGGCCGGAAGTCGATTCTGGTTGTCGAAATGGACGGCACTGGCGCCTGGTTGCCGTGCCGACTGCTGCCGGCGGACGGAGGCTCCAAGGGCCGGGAGGTTGGTCCCAGCGGTGCCTGTATTGCGGCCGGCTGGTCTCCGGACGGCAAGTGGATGTACTTCAACGCGGCAGTGAACGGCGCGGCTAATGTGGCGGCAAGTCCCTTCCTGCTTCGTGGCGCTACCCATCTGTGGCGGCAGAGATTTCCCGATGGCGCCGCGGAGCAGATTACGTTTGGACCGGGCGAGGAGCAAGGGTTGGCGGTAGCGCCGGATGGAAAAGCGCTGATCGCGTCAGTGGGCGTGCGCAAGAGTTCAGTGTGGTTTCACGACGGCCAGGGCGAGCGTCTCATCTCTCCGGAGGGATCGGTCTCCGATCCGAAAATCACCGCCGACGGCAAGCGAGTGTATTACTTGTTGCGGAAGAACGGATCGAACGTCGGCGAACTGTGGTCCACGGAAGCGGCTTCCGGGAAAACCAACCCTTCTCTGGCGGGAGTGTCGATGGTGGATTTCGATATCTCGCCGGACGAACAGGAGGTGGCTTTCACCTCGGGGAACGGTAAGGAATCCGCGATCTTCGTGGCTCCCCTGGACGCGAGCGGTCCGCCTCGCCAGGTGGTGCGGGGTGGCGATTCAGTCAGCTTCGGAGCACCGGGCGAACTGGTCTTCCGGCAACTGGGGCCGGATGCGAACTATCTAGCCCGCATCAAGACAGACGGCGGGGGCCTGGGGCGTGTGCTGGACGAACCCATCTTGAATAAGGGCGCCGTATCGCCGGGCGGAGCCTGGGCGGAAGTGTCGGGTATCGGCGGGGCTAGACGCGGCACCTACGCGGTATCGCTCCAGGACCGGACCCGGAAGATGATTTGCGCTTTCCTCTGCCAGCCAAAGTGGTCTCCGGACGGGCTATTTCTCTATGTGGCAACGAGGCTCGACCCGACTTCCGCGGGCACAACTCTGGTCCTACCCATTCCGCGCGGTCAGGGATTGCCGGCCTTA
>CAZARO010000613.1:0-4284 GCA_964487165.1 uncultured Solibacteraceae bacterium
ACCGGCAAGATTTCCGATCCATCCGGCGCGGCCGTGATGGGCGCCACGGTTACCGCCAAAGACATGGACCGCGGCACGCCGTGGGATACCAAAACTAATACCGAGGGCTTTTACAACCTGCCGCAACTGCCCATCGGGCGTTACGAAGTTTCGGTGGAGGCCCCCGGATTCAAGACCGCGGTACACCCGCCGTTCGCCCTGGAACTGAACCAAACGGCGAGAATCGATGTCGCCCTTACCATCGGGCAGACTTCCACCACCATAGAAGTGACCGGCGGGGCTCCGGTTCTACAGACGGAGACCACCGAGGTGGGCACCGTAATGGAGTCCGCCGCCATCACCGCCCTGCCGCTGGAAACGCGCAATTACAACCAACTGACCCTGTTGATGCCCGGAGCCGTCACCACCAGCCCGGGCTCTTTCAATTCCGGGCAGTCGACCTTCAACTCCGGCCGGCCATATATCAACGGCAATCGCGAGCAGGCCAACTACTACCTGCTGGATGGAATGGAGAACGTGGAGTTCGTCGACAACAACGTAGCTTACTCGCCCAACGTGGACGCCATGGAGCAGTTCGACGTCATCACCAACAATCCATCGGCGGAGTACGGCCAGTTCATGGGCGGCGTGATCAGCGTGATTACCAAGTCGGGCACCAACTCCTACCATGGCGATCTGTTCGAATTCCTTCGCAATGACGCCATGAATGCTAACGAGTGGTCCCGCAATTTCAGCACCGCTCCTTCGGTGAGCGGCAGTCCGCAAAAGCTACGCTGGAACGAATTCGGCGGAACTTTCGGCGGTCCTATTAAGAAGAACAAACTTTTCTTCTTCGTGGACTATCAAGGCTCGCGCTTCGACCACCCCACTACGGTCGGCACGATCAACACCTTTACTGCCGCCGAAGAGGGCCTGAACTTCACCGATCTGGGAGTCAACCTGCACTACCCGGGCACAAATATCCCCATGCCCTCTAACCTCAACCAGGCGACGCAATGCGGCGCCGGGCAGCAGATGGGCGTCAGTCCCTGCATCACATTAAGCAAGGTAGCGCTGAACATTATGAAGGCGCTTCCGCAACCCAGCGCCACCGGCCTCGTGAATAACGTACCCAACGCCGAGCACGATGTTACCAACGACGATCAGGGCGATGTCAAACTCGACTGGGTTCCGAGCGAAAAAGATCACCTCTCGGTGCGCTACTCGGAGCAGGACTTCGTGCAGCAGTTCGTAAACAGTCAACAGATCCTCTACAGCACCAGCGGCAATGAGAGCCTCCCGCTCTGGAACGGCGTCATCAACTACGCCCGGACCATAAAGCCAAGCATCGTCAATGAGTTTCGCGTGGGCGTGAATTACTTCCCAGCGGAAGCCAACATTCAACCCGCCACCTCATCGAACCTGGGCGCGCTGGTGCCCGGCGAGCCGACTAACTTCCTGCCCGGCTTCTACTTCTCGGGCGCACCGTTAGGCGGCGGCAATGGCGGCCCGTTCGCTTTCGGAACGGTGGATGCCCCGGAGATCTTTCACCAGACCTCCATCGTTGCAGAAGATACCATGCTCTGGAGCCGCGGCGCGCACAATTTGAAATTCGGTTTCCAGTTCATCCGTTACCGCAACGACTACATCCCTTCGGTGGTTGCCGACGGCGGCGCAGGACAGATCGGTTTCGATGGAACTTATACCGGAAACGCGGAAACTGACTTCCTCGCCGGCCTGCCTTCTTACATGGGGATCGGCACGGGGTTTGGCGCCACAGTGGGACAGCGCAACGACGCTGTGGGTGCATTTATCCAGGATGACTGGAAGATAGCTCCCAAATTGACTGTAAATTTCGGCTTGCGGTGGCAACTGTTTACGCCGATTTACGAAATCGGCAATCGCGAGACGAACGTGCAGGAACTTACCGGTAAGATCCAGCTCGCGGGAGTGAATGGCGTAAGCAGCGCCATGTACAACCAGTACAACGGCATCGCCAACTTCCTGCCGCGCCTCGGCCTGGCTTGGAGCCCTATCAACAACACAGTGTTTCGCGCCGCGTTCAGCCGCTCCAGCTTCCAGGAAGGCACGGGCGAGTATAACCGGCTGGCGACGAATGCTCCCTGGAACGCCGACTTATCGGGTAACTTCGACGGCACCAACGGCATTCCGGCAAATCAGGTCACTCTCGACCAGGGTTTCGGAGGCCTCGGCAACACGGCCGGTTGCACTATCCAAAACGTGACTTCCGCTCCCAAAGCCTGCTTCGGCGGCGTCCGCATCCATATGACGGACCAGAATTACCGTCCCGCGGTGTCCAACCAGTGGAATATTTCCGTGCAACACCAGTTCGGCAGCGCCACCACCTTCCAGGCCGCCTATGTAGGACAACATAATGACCACCTGGCGACTATCGTCAACGCCGGGCAGCTGGAACTTACAGCTCCGGGCGTCTTGGCACCCAGCCCGTACCTGGCGGGCAACCCGGCACTTGTCGCCGACGGAACAGGCCAGGTGAGACTCAACCTGACTACCGGCGAAGCCAATTACAATGCCCTGCAGCTGGCATTGCAGCATCGGCTCAACCACGGGCTGTCAGTCCAGGCGAATTACACCTGGGCCAGATGCCTGACCAATAACAACGGATATTACGCGCGATATGGTGACAATGAGGCGAGCCAGGCCAGTAACGACATCAGCTTCCCGCAGAATACTTATAACCTGGATGCCGACTACGGAGTCTGCGATCACGACCTGAGAAGCGTATTTAACGGGTACGCCACTTACCAGTTGCCCTACGGCAAAGGCCGCGCGATGGGCAAGGATGCCAGCCCGGTTCTCGATGCGGTGCTGGGCGGCTGGGACGTGAACGCAGTCTTTACCGTGCATGGCGGATTCCCCATTACCATGCAGTCCTGGGCCGGCGACCCCGGCACCGGCTCTTTCGACCCCCGCCCGAGTTGCAACGGACCGTCGATAGCGACTCCGAAGGCGGAAAATTCGGCGGCCAATGGCGGCGGCTATGTGTGGTTCAGCACCGCTAATATGTCCAATCCGCCGGCCGGTTACTTCGGTAATTGCGGCATCGGCACGGAGCGCGGTCCCGGATTGAAGCAGATCGACCTCAGCCTGGCGAAGAACTTCTTCATTCGCGAAGGGCAGCGCATCGAGTTCCGGGCCGAGGCCATCAATGCCTTTAACACCCCGGTCCTGGATGTGATCGGATACTCCGCCGATATCTTCGGCGGCTCGGGGGCGGGCGTCATCAATACGTCGCAAGGCGCTCGCAATCTGCAGCTTGGTTTGAAGTACGTGTTTTAGGAAAAGAAGTCAGAAGTCAGGTTGAAAAATGCGCGGCCCGGAGCCCCAGTGGCGCCGGGCCGCGCATTCGCATATAGTAAGTGAATCGCGTATGTTTCGCCCGGCCCTCATGGCAGTTCTCTCCGCCGCATTTTCGATCGGTCCCGTCCTCGCCTCGCCCGATCAGTTAGCCGCCGAACACGGCACCGAACTGGCCGAGCAGGGGAAATGCACCGAGGCCATGCCCCTGATCCACCAGGCGCTGGAGCACGACGACCAGATTCAAGACCGCGACCTCAAACGCCGCATGGGCGCCGCCGGCGTGCGCTGCGCCATGATGTTGGACCATCGCGGCGCCGCTACCACGATTCTGGCATGGCTCGAAGAGCAGTTCCCGCACGATGCGGAAATCCTGTTCATGGCCACGCACGTGTACTCCGACCTCGCGGCCCGCAGTTCGAAGGAACTGATGGACGCGGCTCCCGATTCCCCCCTGGTGGTGGAAATCAACGCCGAAAACTTCGAGAAGCAGGGCGATTGGCGGAAGGCCGTCGCCGAGTACCGCGTCCTGTTGGGGCGCGATCCGCAGATGCCCGGGATTCATTCCCGCATCGGCCAGATCATCCTCACCCTCCCCGCCACCGCCACTTCCAACGATGAGGCCCGCAAGGAGTTCGAACAGGAGTTGAAGCTCCATCCGCAGAACGCCAGCGCGGAATATTTCCTGGGCGAACTGGCCCGCAAGGCCAACCGCCTGCCGCAGGCCATCGAGCATTATACGAACGCCATCAAGTACAACGCAGGATTACCGGAACCGTACTTTGGATTGGGCCGCTGCCTGCTGGATTCCGACCGCGCGGCCGAAGCCGTAGGGCCGCTGGAAACCGCCGCGCGGCTATCGCCCGCCAACCCGACCGTCCACTTCACCCTGGCTCACGCCTACCAGGAATTGGGACGCAAGGAGGATGCCGCCCGCGAATTCGCGCTGCAGAAAAGCACCGCCGA
>CAZARO010000614.1:0-4284 GCA_964487165.1 uncultured Solibacteraceae bacterium
TGCGCGAGCCGCGCATGCGCTTCCTGCTCTTTTTCCCCCCGCTGCTGCAACTGGTGGTCTTCGGTTACGCCGTCACCCTGGATGTGGACCACGCGCGCATCGGCTGGATGGACATGGACAACACACCCGAGAGCCGCGCGCTGGGGGCGCGTTTCTCCGGCTCCGGACGGTTCGACGTGGTGGCCACGCCGCGCAGCGAGCTGGAGACGCAGTCGCTGCTCGATCGCGGCCAGGTGCATGGTGTAGTGCGCGTGCTCCCCGGCTTCGCGCGCGACCTGGCGCGCGGACGGGCGACCGAAGTGCAGGTGCTGCTGGATGGCACCAACTCCAACACCGCATCGCTGGTTTCGGCGTATGCGCAGCAGGTGATCGCCGCCTATTCGGGCGATGTGATGACCGGCCAGACCAAGAATCAGCAGACCATCAAAGTGGACATCCGCGGCCCCGCTGCCGTTCGCAACATGCTGACTCCGGCTTCGCCCGAGAGCCGCGTCTGGTTCAATCCCGACCTCCGCAGCCGCAACTATTTCGTCCCCGGCGTGGCCGCCAACATTCTGTTCATGGTGACGCTGATGCTGACCTCGCAGGCCATCATCCGCGAAAAGGAAATCGGCACCATGGAGCAGTTGATGGTGACGCCCATGCGGCCCATCGAGCTGATGCTCGGCAAGACGCTGCCGTTCGCCCTGGTCGGCATGATCAATTTGCTGGTGATCGCGGGAGGCGCGCTGCTGATTTTTCACGTTCCCTTCCGCGGCAATTTTTTCCTGCTGCTGTTCTGCGCGGTTTTATTCCTGATGACCAGCCTGGGCGCGGGACTGCTGCTGTCGACCATCTCGCACACCCAACAGCAGGCTAATATGGGCTCGTTCTTCTTCACCACTCCGGCGTTTGTGCTAAGCGGCTTCATGTTTCCCATCCGCAATATGCCGCCGGTGGTGCAATACTTTGCCTATTTGAATCCGCTGCGCTATTTCATGGAGATTGTCCGCGGAATCTTTTTGAAGGGTGTGGGGGTGACGGTGTTGTGGCCGCAAATGCTGTGCCTGTTCGTCTACGGGACCAGCATTCTATTGTTCAGCGCGGCGCGTTTCCGGAAGACGCTGGATTAGACTCATCCTCTTTGCGTCTTGGCGACTTGGCGAGACAAGAGAAAGACCGCGATGACGACGAAGGCCACTGACAAGAAGCTTGTCGACTCCGATCATGCGATCGTCACGGGCCGGAAGAAGATAATCACGCAAAGTCGCGAAGTCGCAAAGAGGCGTAGCACGCTTAATCAGGAGCGAGCCGACGGGGCCAATCGTCACTGGACCCAGGTGGCAGTTATGAAGCCGATGGAGTAGCCGGGGTTCAGGGTGACTGTTGCCGTGGTCGTGGACGAGGCGAGGGTGCCGGCGAGCCCCGCGTTGGCCGCGATCTTCTGGTCGGGGAAGTTCTCGGTCGAGAAATAAATCGTTGGGATTGTTCCTAAGGGAATATTGCTTGCCTGAATGTTCACGGTCAGCGGAGACGTTGAATTCACGACGGCGTCAGGGACAACGAAGCTCCCCGTTGGGTTGGACGGGACAGGCACCCCGCCGATGCTGGTGACCATCAATGATGGCTGCGCGGTTGAGGCGGGGATGAACAGGCTGAAGGGGTTTGCGAGGTAGAGATTACCGCTGGTCGAGCCGGTGAATGTGTTTTGGAGAGATTCCAGCCGGACAATGCCGTTGGCACCGGTGCAGCCGTATCCGCTGTTCCCGCTTGAGCCCACGCCCCCGGTGGCTGTGATTGCTCCTATACCGGCTATAGTTGGCGCGACCAGACGAACTCCGCCGCCTGCGCCCCCGCCTGAACCGGAGGCGCCGCTGCCGCCGTTCGCTGTTATGGTGCCGGTCACCGTGATGGATACCGAACTAGCTATCAGAAGGGCTCCTCCGCCGGCTCCTCCCGACCCCGCGCTGCCGCCGCCTCCCGAGCCACCCACCAGCGGCACCAGGAACTGATTGCCGGTAAAACCCGCTCCCTGCCCGCTGTAGTTACAGTTGCCGTTCGCGCCGCCGCCGGCCGGTCCGAGCCCCGGCAGCGCAGGGTTGCCTGCGAATGATGCAGCGCCGCCACCGTATCCGCCGGGGCCGGGGATCGTTGGTCCAGTGCGCTGTGCGGGCGTTGTCGGCACGGAGCCGCTCTGACCGCTCAGGTCAATAGTCCCGCCAACCGTTACCGCTCCTTGCGCCAGAAAATAGAGCGGGCCGGGGAACGCAGCCCCCGACAACTTTAGCGTCGAACCCGGAGCGATCTGGATGGTATTGAAGTTATAGACACTCCCGCCGCCCACGGGAGCAGCCGTGAACGTTGTCACGCCCGTATTAGCGATCAGGTTCCCATCGGCGCCGGTCGAGCCGCTGGGAAATGACTGGCCGTGAAGCATTGCCGCCACGCAGAAAGTCAGCAGCGCTGGACAGGACAGGGGAAAGCGCCTGACCGGTGTTGCTGTCAGTTGATCGAATGTTTCTTGCATCGATGGCTCCTTGCCGACGCGGGGTCAGCATTGCAATAGGGTTTGTGATCTGGACGCTCACTGGGCGCGTCACGCAATTGCCCGGCGTGCGGATGTCAGGAATGCTCTTCGGGTCCAGCGGGTCCGAGCCGAGAGCCAGTTCAAGGCCGTCTGGGTAGCCGTCGCCGTCTGAATCCGCCAAGAACGGATTCGTGCCGATGATCAGCTCATCGACATCGCAGATCCCGTCGCCGTCCGAGTCCAGGCAGACGGGTTTGCCGCCGATTCTCTGCGCTCCGCGAGCGAGAGCCTCCGCTATAAATTCGGGGCTGACCGGCACTAGAAATCTAAGGCTGGGTGCTGCCGCTGCAGTCAGAGACGAGGGGGCCGTGCCGTTCAATATGGAAAACACGAGACAGAAAATCGCGTAGGTTTGGGGTGACGATGTCGCCGGCGACGCCGAGTTTAGGATCGAGAATGGGAGACCGGAGATCGCATAGGTCTGCGGCGACGACGGCGCCGGCGAGGCTGAATCCAGGATCGAGAATGGGAGCCCGGAGATCGCGTAGGTCTGTGGCGATGACGGTGCCGGCGATGCCGAATTCATGATCGAGAATGGGAGCCCGGAGATTGCGTAGGTCTGTGGCGGTGACGGCGCCGGCGATGCCGAATTCAGGATCGAGAATGGGAGACCCGAGGTCGCATAGGTCTGCGGTGACCATGTCGCCGGCGAGGCTGCATTCAGGATTGAGAAAGGGAGTCCTGAGATCGCGTAGGTCTGTGGCGATGACGGCGCCGGCGAGGCCGAATTCACGATCGAGAAAGGGAGCCCGGAGATCGCATAGGTCTGCGGCGACGACGGCGCCGGCGAGGCCGAATTCAGCATCGAGAAAGGGAGCCCGGAGATCGCGTAGGTTCCCGCCGCCAACGTCGTGGCTGAGGGAAAGCTCAACGGATTTAGCGGGTCTGAGCCGTACAGAACCTCAAGACCGTCCGAATAGCCGTCGCCGTCGGAATCGGGGTTAAGTGGATCGGTGCCACGTGCAATTTCCTGGGCATTGGTGAGGCCATCGCTGTCGGGGTCGGCATTCGGATCGTTTCCCGGAATGCTGATCGTATTGAACGCTGTCACTGTCGGAAGGAAACCGACTTTCGGAATCGGGCTCGACGGCCCTCCCGTAGCGCTCGTCCCAATCAGCGTGTAGTACCCCTTTGCGGATGCGGGCGGCGACACCACGAGCGTGGCTGAGGTTCCGCCAGCGTTTATCGCTGCCGACGTAATCGGAAGCGGCGGCGAAAACGTGAAGGCTGCCCCTGCCAAATTTGCACCCGTAACCGTCAGCGTGAATGCGGATCCCGCAAGCGTCGCCTTCGGGGCAAGCGTCAGGATCGCCGGCAGGGAGTCGGCCGCACAGCCCCAGCCGAGAGCGGCGTTAAGTATGATCTGAACGTCGGCTACATTGACTACGCCGTCAGCATTTGAGTCGTCGACCGCCGGCGCTGCTCCCAATGCTTCGTCAATTACGGCCTGAACGTCGGTGACGTCCGGGCTTCTTTGCTGGAGGATGTCGCACTTGCTGAGTGAGGTCGGTTCTCCGGCCAATACCACCATCACTGTAACGAGCAGTAAGAAAAGCGCTCTGGAATTTGTAGTCACCGGCAGAGTAACTCTCCGAGTGAGCCATGTCGAAGCAAGCGTTGCGGCAAACGCTTGGAGCCGGTTTGAGAACGGAATTTCCAGTTCGGGCCGGTCGATTACAAACTAAGAATACACCTGAGTGTCAAATTTCGACCCGCGA
>CAZARO010000615.1:0-4282 GCA_964487165.1 uncultured Solibacteraceae bacterium
CCCGGCCAGGGATCGCAGTTCGCCGGTATGGGCAAAGCCCTGTCCGAAACTTATCCCGCGGCCCGCCGCGTGTTCGATGAGGCCGACGAGACTCTCGGCTTCCCGCTCTCGCGCCTCTGTTTCGAAGGGCCGGAAGACCAGTTGAAGCTGACCGAGAACACGCAACCGGCGCTGCTCACTGTATCGAGCGCGGCTTTCGCCGTGCTTAAGGAGAACGGCTGGGCGCCCGATTTCGTCGCCGGCCACAGCCTGGGCGAGTATTCCGCCCTGGTGGCCGCGCAAAGCCTGCAATTCGCCGACGCTCTGAGGCTGGTGCGCAATCGCGGCCGATATATGCAGCAGGCCGTCCCGCCGGGAGTGGGCGCCATGGCGGCCATCCTCAAGCTGCCCGAGGGCAAGCTGGATGGCGTGCTGGAACAGGCCGCGCAGGGTGAGACTGTGAGCGCCGCCAACCTGAACACGCCCGAGCAGGTGGTGATCGCCGGGCACGCCGGTGCGGTGAATCGCGCCATCGAACTGGCCAAGGCAGCGGGCGCGCGCCGCGGCGTGCTGTTGCCGGTGAGCGCTCCCTTCCATTGCGCCCTCATGCGGCCGGCGCAGGAGCGCCTGCGCGCCGACCTGGACGCCACCGAATTCCGCGACCTGGCGTGCCCGCTAGTGAACAACTGGCAGGCCGAAGAGATCTGCTCGGGCGCCGCCGCGCGAGAAGGCCTGTACCAGCAGGTGCCCAACCCGGTCCGCTGGGTGGAGTCGGTCCGCCGGCTGGCGGGCGGGGGCGTGGTCCGCTGGGTGGAAGTGGGCGCCGGCGGAGTGCTCACGGGTCTGCTGCGCGGCATCGCCCCGTCGTTCACCGGCCTGCGCTTCGGGGAGCCGGCGGAGCTTTCCGCATTGCAGGCCGCCGCCACGCAGGCTTGAGAATCCCTATCAGGAGGTTCACTTGTTCCCTCATCGGATGTTGCTGGCTGCGCTGGTAGTCATACCGGCCGCGGTCATGAGCGCGCAGGGCTCCCAGCCTGCCGCGCAGCCTTACGAGTGGAAGAGCGTGCAGATTGTGGGCGGCGGATTTGTGGACGGCATCGTCTTCCATCCCACCGCCAAGGGCGTGCGCTACGCCCGCACCGATATGGGCAGCGCGTACCGCTGGAACGAGCGGACCAAACGGTGGGATCCGCTGCTCGATTGGGTCCCCTACGAAGATCTCAACCTGATGGGCGTGGAGAGCATCGCGCTCGATCCCTCGGACCCCGACCGCCTGTATCTGGCCTGCGGTACCTACACCAACGCCCGCACTCCCGATGGCGCCATCCTGCGTTCCAAAGACCGCGGCGCGACCTTTCAGCGGACCAATGTGCCCTTCAAGTTCGGCGGCAATGAGAACGGCCGCGGCAACGGCGAGCGCATGTCCGTTGACCCCCACAATGGCAACATCCTGTACCTGGGCACGCGGCAGGCGGGCCTCTGGAGAAGCATCGATGGCGCGGTGACGTGGAGCAAGGTGGACACCTTCCCCGACGTGAGCGAGGCGCCGTCCGCGGGTGAGCGGCCACTCGAGCGTGCCGGCAATGCTCTCCAGTTCGCTCAGCCGCCGTTCCGCGGCGGCCGTAGCGCCGGCATCGTGGTCACGCTTTTCGACGCCAAGTCTAATGTCTATGTGGCGGCATCGCTGATGGGTAGGGAGAACCTGTTCCGCTCGACCGACGGCGGGAAGACCTGGCAGGCGGTGCCCGGCCAGCCCACCCAATACCGTCCCACCCACATGGTGATGGCATCCGACGGCGCGCTGTACCTTTCGTACAATACCGCGCCCGGACCCAGCCGGGGGACCGACGGCGCGGTCTGGAAGTTCGACCCCGCCAGCGGCGCGTGGACCGATATCACTCCGGTGAAACCGGGGCCGGCGACATTCGGGTACGCCGCCGTGGCGGTCGACGCCCACAATCCGCGCGTCCTGATCGCCAGCACGTTCGGCCGGATGAACGGCAATGGCGGCGAGGACGATATGTTCCGCAGCACCGATGGCGGGGCCACCTGGAAGCCGGTATTCGGCGGCACGGCGGCCACCGGCGGCGCGGGCACGTTCGACAATGCCCTGGCGCCGTACGTGACGCGCACCCCCATCCACTGGATGTTCGATATTGAAATTGACCCGGCCGACAGCCGGCACGCTATGTTCACCACAGGCTACGGCGGATGGGAGACGTTCGACCTGACCGATATGGATGCCAATAAGCCCACGCGCTGGAGCGTGATGGCTGCCGGCATCGAAGAGACCGTGCCGCTGGAGTTCTGCAGCCCCACCAGAGGCGCGCACCTCATCAGCGCGGTGGGCGATTACGGCGGATTTACGCACTGGGATCTGGACAAGCCGGCGCCAGAGGGAGCCAGCGAGCCGCCGCTTTTCAACAACACTACGGGGTTGGCCTGCGCGGAGAACAAGCCCGAGGTGGTGGTCAGGGTAGGGGTGGCGTCGCACCATCATCCCGGTTTCAACATCGGCTACTCGCTCGATGGCGGCAAGACCTGGCAACCTCCAGCGGCCATGCCGCAGCCCAACAGCGTGTCGGGATCGATTGCCGTGTCGGCTGACGGCGCCATCTGGGTCTGGACGCCGCAACGCAGCGCCCCGTATGTCACCAGGGACAACGGCGCCACCTGGACGCAGGCGCAAGGGTTCCCGAATGGCGCGCGGGTTGTGGCAGACCGGGTGAATGCGCGCAAGTTTTACGCCATGTCTCTGTTCGAGGGCAAGCTCTTCCTCAGCGCGGATGGGGCGGCGAACTTCACGGAGCAGGCGTTCGAACTCCCCGACGGGTTGCCGCAGCGCGGCAGCCGCGGCGACAATCGCGGGGGCCAGGACCGCCTGTACGCCACTCCGGGCAAGGAAGGCGACCTGTGGATCGCGGCCTTCAACGGGCTCTACCATTCCGCCGACTCCGGCCGGACGTTCGCCCGCATGGAAGGGGTAAGCGAATTGCACGGATTTGGCTTCGGCAAGGCGGCGCCCGGGGCGGAGACGCCGGCGCTATATATGATCGGTGTGGTCAACGGGCAGCGCGGCATTCTGCGCTCCAACGACGGCGCCCGAAGTTGGGTACGGATTAACGACGACCGGCACCAATGGGGCCTGGTGCTGCAAATCACGGGTGACCCGAAGCAATACGGACGGGTATATGTGGGCGCCCACGGCCGCGGCATCTTCTATGGCGACCCTGAGAGGTAATATAATTGTGGTAATCTCGGCGTAGAATGGGAGAACGGTATTAAAAGGTTTGGAGTGTGTCAAACGAAACTGAACACGTGACGCGGTGTCCGAGGTGTTTCGGGAGAGACGTGCGTCCTTCCCGAAAGAGCAGTTTCCTCGACTCCATCATGGAAAAGCTTCGCCGCACGCCGTACCGTTGCCGTGGCTGCCAGAATCGCTTCTACGTCTATGTTCGCCGGAATTCGAATCACGTAGAAGAGACCCTGGAGGCGGCGGAGACTACCGAGACCGGGCATGCCGTCACCGAAGAAACGCGCAATCCGGACGTGGCTAAACCCGCCGAACCGTAACGCGAGCTTCTCCGAAAAGCACTTCTACCATGCCGAAATGCTCGTTGTAATACTCGCTGGAATATTGCGCCATGCGTTCGGCCGAGACCACCACCTGAATAATGCCGGCCTGCACGATGGCGCGGGCGCAATCCATGCAGGGCATGATCTCCACGTAGATAGTGCAGCCTTCCGTGGCGGTACCGGCGCGCGCGGCGTTGCAAATCGCGTTGCGCTCGGCATGCTCGATCCACAGGTATTTGGTGGGGCGAACCAGCCGTTCGGGGACATCGTCGCGAATGCCGCGCGGAAATGAGTTGTAGCCGGTCGAGCGGATTTCATGGTTCGGCCCGACGACGACGGAGCCGATTTGCGTGTTCGGGTCCTTGCTGCGGCCCGCCACCACCTGGCAGATCTGCAGGTAATATTGGTCCCAACCGGGTATATTTCGCATAGCTTTCCATAAATGTAACAGGTTCCCGGCAAGGAATCGGTAAGTTTACTGCCGATAGCACTTGCATTTCTTGCCGGTTTCAGTCAAGCTGGGAGGTTTTCCCGATTCGATTTATCCATGCTGGAACGCGTCCTATATCACGATCACTGTTTTGATGGGGCAGCCTCTGCTGCGTACTTCAGCCGCTTTATCGCGGGTGCCGTGCACCCGGATGCGGAATTTCGATACACCGGGATGGCCCACAAGGCGTCCCAGTTGTTCGACCCTGCCCTGTTCGACGGCGACGAGAACGCTATC
>CAZARO010000616.1:0-4270 GCA_964487165.1 uncultured Solibacteraceae bacterium
TGGAGCAGCAGAAGGCCGCCGTCAATTCCGGCTACTGGCCGCTGTTCCGCTTCAATCCCGATCTGGTGGCGCAGAACAAGAATCCCTTCCAGTTGGATTCGCGCGCGCCTTCCATCCCGCTCAAAGACTACATCTACAACGAGACCCGCTACACCATGCTGGTCAAGAGCAATCCCGAAGAGGCCAAGAAGCTGTACCAACTGGCTGAGGAAGATGTCGCCAGCCACTGGAAGCTATATGACTACATGGCGCACGAACCCTTTAATGGTGTCGAGGTGAAAAAATGATCGATCTCAGTAAGACTATTGACCTCTCCACGACCTACCTGGGTCTGAAGCTCAAGAGTCCCCTGGTGGCCTCGTCCTCGCCGATGTGCGGGGACGTGGGCAACATCCGCCGGCTGGAGGATGCCGGCGCGGCGGCTGTGGTGCTGCAATCGTTGTTCGAAGAGCAGATCGAGCACGAGAGCGACGAACTCGACCGCTTCATCGAGCAGGCGGCGGAAATCGGCGCCGAATCGGTGAGCCACTTCCCCGATCTGGGCCGCCGCGTGATGGGTCCGGACGCTTATCTGGCCCACGTGGCGAAATGCAAGCAGGCGGTGAAAATTCCGGTGATCGCCAGCCTGAACGGGACTTCCCAGGGCGGCTGGCTCAGCTACGCCAAACAGATGGCGCAGGCCGGCGCCGACGCGCTGGAGCTGAACATCTATCACATCCCCGTGAGCGCCGATGTCACGGGCGATCAGGTGGAGCAGCAGTACATCGATCTGGTGAAAGCCGTCAAAGCCGAAGTGCGCATTCCCGTGGCGGTGAAGCTCGGACCGTACTTCAGCTCCATGGCGAACATGGCGCGGAAGCTGGATGCCACCGGCGTCGACGGCCTGGTGCTCTTCAACCGCTTCTATCAGCCGGATTACGATCTGGAATCGCTGGAAGTGGTGCCCAACCTGATCCTCAGCAACTCGCACGAACTGCTGCTGCGGCTGCACTGGATCGCGGTGCTGTACGGCAGCATCAAGGCCGATATGGCGCTCACCGGCGGCGTACACAGCGCCACCGACGTAGTGAAGTCCATGATGGCGGGGGCCAAGGTGTCGATGATGACCTCCGCGCTGCTGAAGCGCGGGATCAGCTACCTCGATACCGTCACCACCGAACTGCTGGTATGGATGGGCGAGCACGAATACGATTCCATCCGGCAGATGCAAGGCAGCATGAGCCGCAACGCCGTACCGCAGCCCGGAGCGTTCGAACGGGCCAATTACGTAAAAGTACTCAGCTCCTACGCCATGCGGTAGAGCTTTACGGGCGGGGCCGCGCGGCTCCGCCCGGCGTTCGTTTCTCGCAATTGTCGTATTTTGAAAGAGTTAGATGCGCCGCGAAAAATATTTCAAAAATATTGAAAAAAGTAGTGGACAAGAAGACCTTAAATTGCTACTATCAAATCAACACAGACAGCATCCCTGGCGGTGAGTCCCCTCCCACCGCCACTCTCTGAGTGCAGGCCCCGAGATACCCAGCTCGGGGCCACTACTTTTTTGTCCCCTTTTTTTTTCAGAAACACCTGCGTCATTGCCAAACCTGGCTAGAACAGCCGATCCTGCTTCCGCAACGTGCCGAACTGGCCGATGTTCGCGACCGAAAACGCCACCGAAAAAGTGCCCTCCTCGACCGGATTCGAAGTCACGCCGTTGGTGACGGTCGCAGGGAGGTACACGCGCCGGTATTGCACGCTCAACCCGCAACAATCGGTGTTGTAGGTCACCTGCGCCGTGATCCACAGGTTACTTTTCTTATAGTCGTAGATCGAGTCCACCCCGGCGTTCCAACCGCGTTTGTTGGTGTCGCCCATCCAGACGCGCCCACGATATTGATTGGAGTCGGGAGTCAGGATCGGGAGGGTTGGCGCATAGGTGTTACCGGTGGAAGTGTTGTACAGCGGATTGTTGTGTACCTCGTTGTTGCCGGCCGATATGTGAAAGTACCTCTTCCAGGTATAGTCCACCGAGAAGGCACTGTCCACGATGCTATGCAGGCGATGATCGTAATCCAGTTGCCATTGGATGGAAAGCCCGCCGATGGGCGTCATACGGAGCGTCGAGACCACCGGCGAGGTGCTCCGAGGATTCACCAGAAAAGAGTACCCGGTAATGTCGACGGTGCTGGAGAAAACGTTGGCCTGCCCGGGAACGAGCGCGCCGCCGAAGGTGGGATTGAAATACCGCTTCTGCTCGATTTCCCAACTGAAAATTTCCGTCACCGTATCGCCTCGTTTGGCAAAGATCCGGTTGGTCAGGGAAAGATCCAAGTCGCTGGTATTGGCCAGGATGTCGGTATCGTCGAAATGAATGAAGCGGTCGAAATCCGTGCCGATCCCGGTGACGTAGTTGTAGGTGGCGCGCGGCTCGATGACGTGCTTCAGCTTATCCCCGAGAAAGCTCTTCTTGTCGTAGATTTTTTCGAGCGACGGCAGGATCATGGCCACGGAAAAATCGCGCGCGCTGCGCACCAGGTCCGTCCCCACCGCGTGGTCATAGGTTTCATACGGCGTTTGCGATTCCGAATAATAGGTCTCATCGATCCCGATGCTCGGTACAAAATGCACCGGCCCCAGGCTGAACGCGGTAGTGAGATGGGGCGCGAAATGAACGCGGCCGGTGAAGAAGTTGGTCTGAAACTGGTCGGTCACCAGCGTCCCGGCGGGATTGTTGCCAACCTGCTGGCTGTTGAAGAACGGTTCGTACCGGGACATCAGGCCGGCGGAAGCGTCGAACGAATACCACACGGGCAGGTTGGCGAGGATGCTGTGGTCGCGGGTAGTGAGGACGAGTTCCGGCAGTTTGTGGATGTTCACCGCATCGGCCGGCGGGAGGGTGGTCTTGCCGGCGGAGTTGGTGACCGCCTGTTCCGGATTGGTAAAAACCTCCGTCCGCGACACTACAACATCGAACGAGTAAGTGCTCCAGTTCTTGCCGACAAATCCCGAAGAGTCGATCTCCGAGCCGACGCTCTCGTTGTAGGATTGCGACCAGTCCTGCCGGAAGAGCAGGGTAGTGGTGAAATTGAGCGAGCCCGCGGCCGTCCACCCGTCGCCCAGGTTCGACTTGCCCACACCGAAGGCGGTCAGTCCTTCGGGCGAATAGGAAGACAGGCGATTGTTGGCGGAGCCGAATAAAACCAGGTCGAAGCTGGTTCCGTCCGCCGGTTTTCCGCGAAATTCGGCGTGATTGGTTTTGATTCCGGAATCGAACAACTGCGCCTCGTAAGTCAGGTCGTAGCTGCGGTTGATGCGCCAGTAGTAACCCCCGCCGACGTAAAATCCGCGCAGCGAATTATGCCCCGGAACGGGTAACAGGAATCCGCTGTGGCCAGGCTGGCGATTGAGGGGATGGTAAAACCATGGCAGGAAGAGGATGGGAAAGCCGGCCACATAAAAGACGCTGTCGTAAGCCTTGGCGCGTTCCCGCGGGATGATGTCGAACTTCGGACCGGCCAGCCGCCACCAGGGTTTCGGCAGAATGCAGTTGGTCACCCAGCCATTATGGAGAATGTACTTTTCGCCGGAGCGCTCCGCCCATTCGCCTTCAAAATGAAACGGCGCACTGGGCGCATACAGGATGCCCTGCTTCGGGTGGGTGACGATTTTCGGCAACATCTCGCCGATCACCTGGTGGAAGATGCCGTATTCCTTGCCTTTCTCGGTGTGATAGTCGAGCTTGTTGCACCAGATCTTCTCATTGCGGGCGAAGTTGTAATAGTAGACGTGCCCCTCGGCGTGCAGATCTTCGGTATCGCCGTCGTAGACGATCTCGTCGGCGCGAAACAACATGCGCTGATCCACGATCTCCGCCGGATTGCCATGCAGGGTACGCTTCTTTCCTTCCAGCGTCTGCGCGCAATCCGCGCGTCCTCCCGTGAATACGGTGAAGGTGCTGATCCAACCGGTGACCACCTCGACCGACGGCGCGCATCCGCCCTGGTTCAGCGTCACCACCCATTCGCCCACCGCCAGGGTCGCAGGGTCTACGGCGGGGGGCGGTTCCTTCGTCATAACCGGTTTTTCAGAGCTTCCAGCGGCCAGAATCGAGGTTCTAGTACCAGTCTGATCGGGGGCCGAGGCAGAGGCCGGTAAAGCCAGTGCCAACAGTAAAGTAAAGACCAAAACGCAGGTAGCACTCGAAGATTTTTCGTGACAATCCGGTACTCCTGTGCTAAAAACGATGAGAGAGGTGAACCGAGAGAGGCCCAATCGGCAAGGTAGCACACTT
>CAZARO010000617.1:0-4262 GCA_964487165.1 uncultured Solibacteraceae bacterium
CTGGCCAAGCTCACCGCGCGCGGCATCGCAGTTTCCACGCGCCGCGACGGAGTGCGCTTCGCGTTCCACGTATACAATACTCTGGAGGACGTCCACATCGCCTTGACGGCCCTCGAAGACAACCTGGATCTCATGGTGCGCGCGTGAAGATTCTCACCGGCGGTTGCCGGGTGTATTCCGCCGAAGACGGGCAGCTTTCCACTCTCGGCAACTGGACCGCCCGCACCGTGATTTCCCAAAACAGCGGCGCCCGCCGCATCACCCAGACAGTCAGCGATTACGCTCCCGGATTATCTCGGGCGCTCGTAAATCCCGGGGCCGAAGAGGTGCTCTACGTCGTCCGCGGCGAAGGCACATGCCGGGTCAACGGATTCGCTTACCCGCTCAGTCCCGGAACGGCGATCTTTATTCCGCCCGCTGCCGTCTACGCCATCGAGAACGCCGGCGCGGAGACCATGCGGCTGGTCGGCTCGTGCTGCCCCGAAGATCCACAGCGCCATATCGTCGATGGTCCGCTGCCGGCTGGTTCCGGCGAGCCGCCGGCGCTGCTGGTACATGAAAACCTCCGCGAAGACATTCGCGCCGGGCAGGATCGCCTCTTCCGTTACCTGGTCTATACCGACCTGGGCTGCCGCCAGATCACGCAGTTCGCGGGGTGGATTCCGCCCAGCAAAGCTCCGGTCCACTACCACACTTATGAGGAGGCCATTTTCATTCTGGAAGGCCACGGGATTGTACACACCGACGGCGAATCGTGCGAATTCGCGGCCGGCTGCAGCATTTATTTCCCCGTAGGCGTGCGCCATTGCGTGGAGAATCCGGGCACTTCCACCATCAAGCTGCTGGGCGCGTTCTATCCCTCGGGCAGTCCGGGCGCGGCGTACGAACCGGGCGCCAAGCATGAGTAATCCCGCTCCCGGCGGCATCGAACAGGGCGAACAGCTATCGCGCCAGCTCGCCGCCGGCCAACTCGGTATGATCGCTATCGGGGGCGCGATCGGCACCGGGCTCTTCCTGGGCAGCTCGCTCGCGGTGCGCATCGCCGGGCCGGGCGTCATCGTCAGTTATCTGATCGGCGCGGCGATCGCCCTGCTCTTCGTGGGCGCGATCGCGGAGATGGCCGTCGCGCACCCCACCGCGGGTTCGTTCGGCGTGTATGCCGAGCTTTACGTGAGCGGCTGGGCGGGCTTCACCATCCGCTACACGTATTGGGCGGCGCAATGCATTGCCATCGGCGGCGAAGCTGTCGCCATCGCCATCTACTGCCAGTGGTGGTTCCCGAATACTCCGAAATGGTTTTGGATTCTCGGATTCTCGGGCGCTCTGCTGTACGTCAACGCGCGCAGCGTGGGGAGCTTCGGCAGCTTCGAATATTGGTTCGCCATGATCAAGGTGGTGGCCATCGTGGTGTTCATCGTTCTCGGTCTGGCGCTGCTCGCCGGGGCCGGGCCCGCGCCGGCCATAGGCTTCGCGAACTTCACCGCCCATGGAGGCTTTCTGCCCACCGGCTGGCGCGGCGTGTGGATGGCCATGGTGTTCGTGATCTTCAGCTACCTGGGAAGCGAGACGGTCGCGGTCACCGCGGGTGAGGCGAAGGATCCCGCCACCGCCGTGCCGCGTGCCATGCGGTCGATGGTCGCCCGCCTGATCCTATTCTATGTGGGCGCCATCGTGGTGCTGATCGGGATCGTGCCGTGGAACCAGGTGCAGCCCGGCTCGGATATCACCGCGAGTCCCTTCGTGAAGGTGTTTCAGTCCATCGGCGTGCCGGCCGCGGCGCACGTCGTCAACTTCGTGGTCATCACCGCCGCGGCGTCCAGCATGAACTGCAATCTGTATCTGGTCAGCCGCATGCTGTTTTCGCTGGCGCGCGGCGGGTATGCTCCGGCATCGTTCGGCCGCGTTTCGCAGCGCGGCACCCCGGTGGTCGCGTTGCTCGTCTCCACCGCGGGGCTGGCGCTCGCGCTAGTGGTGGCGCTGCTCGATCCCGGCGGCGCGTTCGTGTACTTATTCGGCATCTCCCTTTTCGGCGGATTGTTTGTGTGGCTGATGATCTTCGTCACGCATCTTTACTTTCGTCCGCGGTGGGAAGCATTGGGCCGCCCGCGCCTGCCCGTTCGCATGATCGGGTACCCGTACACCTCGCTGCTCGGAGTGGCCGCAATCGGCGCGATTATTGTGACTACCTGGTGGGTGGAAGGCATGCGCGTGACGATCATTGCCGGATTGCCGTGGCTGGGGCTGCTGACGGCGGCTTATTTCCTGGTGAAGAGGGGCGCATGACGACCGCAATCGATTGGCTGCACTTCCGCGAATAGGACGTTCATCGGCTGGCCTCGTGTTGCCCGCCGCGCTCCCGGCGCCGCGGCCCTTAATTAGGGCATGCGATCGCCCTGCAGCATCGATGCGGGGCATTCGGGATGCTTGATTTGGTAGTCCCGAAGAATCGGCGACGAAAAGGCAACCGGCAGCGTTTCGGATTCCTACAGCCAGTTCGGAGTCGTACCATAGCCGATGAAGGCGAGTGTCCCATTTGATGTTCCACTCGACCAGGAATGAAATACCGGCAAAGGGATTCGGTGCGTGAAATTTGCGGCGCCGCCCGGACACTCGTGACGCCCGCCGGCGTTTATTGGCGCGCGGGCCACACCGTTAGAGGTATTCTTCCCTTTGAAATCCACGCCTTGGGCTCTCACGGTGCGAGATAATTGTGCGCATGGAGGGGCGGACCGCTATAGCGATAGGAGTCTTGCTGGCATGCTGCCGAGCTGCTTCCGCTCTAGACCCATCTCTCGACATTAATCAATACTCGCACCATTCGTGGACCGTTCGTGACGGCTTTTTCAAGGGCGCCATCACCTCAATTGCACAGACAGCCGACGGTTATCTCTGGCTCGGCACGGAATTCGGCCTGCTTCGCTTCGATGGCGTTCGGACAGTCCAATTCCAGTTGCCAACGGGCGCCCACCTCCCCAGCGATCTTATTTCTAGCCTGCTCGCCGACCGCGATGGCCGTCTTTGGATCGGCACGTCTAAAGGGCTTGCAAGCTGGAAGGACGGAAGACTGAGTGGCTATCCGGAGCTTGCCGGGCAGTTTATTGCCCCACTCCTACAGGATCGTCAAGGAACGGTATGGGCAGGCGCGCGGGCGCAGTCCGTTGGGCGGCTCTGCACGATCCAAGGCAGCAGGGTCCATTGCAATGGGGAGGATGGCAGTTTCGGTCTCGGAATTCTCTCCTTATATGAGGACAGCAGAGGCAACCTCTGGGCCGGGGCGAATTCCGGACTGTGGCGGTGGTCGCCTGGCCCTCCCAGACTCTATTCGATTCTGGACCCCGAACCCCACGGTGTGATCGAGGGTGACAACGGCACACTCTGGATCGCCATGCGCGGCGGAATCAGGCAACTCGTTGGTGGGAAAGCCGAGGCGTACCCGCTTCCGGGGATCGCCGGGTACTTTAACCCGAATAGAGAGCTTCGGGATCGCAATGGGGGGCTGTGGATCTCAACCTCGGATCGTGGGCTTCTGCATTTGCACCAGGGAAGGACAGATCTGTTTGACCAGTCTGACGGTCTATCGAGCAACACTGCTGGGTATCTTTACGAGGACCGGGAAGGCGATATTTGGGTGGCTACAACCAACGGACTCGACCGCTTTCGCGATTTCGCCGTCCCCACGATTTCTCTGAAGCAAGGCTTGTCCAATGCCGTTGTTGGGTCCGTTCTGGCGGCCAAGGATGGCAGCGTTTGGCTTGGAACTCCCGATGGCCTGAACAGATGGAATAACGGACACATTACGACTTACCACCAGCTAAGCAGCGGGCTGCCGGCTCGGACTCTGGAGTCCCTATTCCAGGACGATCGCGAACGAATTTGGGTCTCCACGCTTGGCGGTGTTGCCTACTTCGATCATGACCGTTTCACATCGGTAATCGGCGTGACGGGCCTGATCGTAAATTCTATTTCCGCGGACGAGTCGGGAAACCTATGGATCAGCGACCAGAATCAGGGTCTTCTTCGCCTTTTTGCGGGGAACGTGGTCGAACGGATTCCGTGGGCCAGGCTGGGACATAAGGGCGGGGCTTTGCCCCCATTACCTGATCCTTTGCAGGGCGGCTTGTGGATCGGATTTTCTGAGGGCGGAGTGGGGTATTTCAAGGATGGTCAGGTGCGCGCCTCGTATGGCGTCGCCGACGGGTTGGGAGAGGGCCGCGTCGCCAGCCTTCAGTTCGATCGGGACGGTACGCTCTGGGCCGCGACCG
>CAZARO010000618.1:0-4259 GCA_964487165.1 uncultured Solibacteraceae bacterium
AACCAATGGAATATTCACCGCAGAGACACAGAGACGCGGAGGAAAGAAAAGTCAAAACCGGAGGGCGCGGAGGTGGCAGAGGCCACAGAGGCGCGATCCTCCCGGGTATCAGCGTCTCAGCGAACTCGGTTCGCGAGAATTGAGCCGTTTGCAATTGCGTGATCCTGTGCTCCTTCTGTCTTCTGACTCCTGACTCCTGACTTCTGTCTTCCAAATCCTGAAAGGATTTCAAGGGCGGAGCCCTTGCTTAGTGGATGACTGGCTCCGCGGGCTTCAGTTCCATTTCGGGCTCTTTCTTTTTCGTGTGGCTCTTGGGCGCGGCCTTGGCTTGCGGGGCGGCTTGCGGCGGCGGCGCGGGTGTCGCGGCCTTGGGGCTCGACTTCGCCGCGGGCGCCACGGCGACCGGTTTAGGCGGCGCCTTCGGCAGCAGGAAGTAGAAAATGGCGCCTAACACCAGCGCGCAGACGGCGAACGTGGCGCCGAAGTATTTCAGGCCTTCGAGCGAGAAATAACGCGCCACACCGGACCGCGCCGGCTTTGCGGCGGCGGGCGCGGGCGCCGGAGACGGCGCGGCAGCCAACTCCGCCACACTAGCGATGCGGGTGGGCGCCGGAGCGGTGCGAAGCAGGGCACTCGCCAGCGTCTCCACCATTTCGCCGCAAGTAGGATAACGGTCGGCCGGCCGCTTGGAGAGCGAGCGCTGGAATACGGTTTGGGCAGCGGCCGGGAGTTCGCGGATGGCGTCCCGCTCCAAGCCCTGATAGGCTATGCGAAACATCACGCCCAACGGTTTCCCGGAAAAGGGCAGTTCCCCGGTGAGCATGGCATGCGCCAGAGCGGCCAGGGAAAACTGGTCGGCGCGGCCATCCATGGGCTGATCGCGGATGCATTCGGGCGATAGAAAATGGACCGCCCGCAGCAGTTGTTCGGGAGATGCGCCGCGGCCGGCGGTGCCGTACGCGCCGAGATCCAGCACCTTAATTTCATTGCGGTCGTTCAACAAAATGCTGGAGGGGTGCAGGCTGCCGTGAAGGGAGCCGTGGGCATGAGCGTAATCGAGCACGCTGGCCAATTGGCGAAGCAGCCCCAACACTTCCACCGGCTGCATGTTCCGGCCCTTGCGGATGAGACTGTCGAGCGGCGTACCCTGGAACGGTTCCAGCACCACGAACATTTCGCCCTGGCTTTGTTCGTAGCTGAGGACGGTCATCAATCCGGGATGCTTGAGTCCCCGTGTCAGCTCCTTGGCACCTTGGTGCGTGGTCCTGGGAACGCGGATGGCGACGGGCTTGTGCTCCACGGGGTCGAAAGCGTCATAGACGGAAGCGAGCGCCGTATCGACCAGTTGGCGGGAGATTTCGTAGCGCCCGATCCGGGTTATGGTCTCACTCATAGAATGTCGGGGCGGACGGACTCGAATCGGTGCCGCCGGCCCTAGCGCATCCGTACGGTCCAGGTTTTGCCATCGTGTACGCCGCCATCCTCAACCTTCACCTGTTGCAGGACCTTCCCAGAATACACGTATTTGATCTGGCCAGTCCTGCTACCTTCGGAATAGGCCTCACCAAGAATCATGGTTCCAGAATAACTTATGGTCCGCTGGTAGTAAGGAGTGGACGAATCCTTACGGAACCCCCGGATCTCGGTCAGGCGGTCGCCCGTCCAGGTGAAGCGCAGCAAGTTGTCGGCATTCCATTCACGGGCGGTGTTCATCCGGCCCTGGGCATCGTAAGTCAGGCTGAAGTAGTGCAGGCCATCCCAGATGAAGGGATTGAAAAAGGAATTGCCGGCGACGGTGGTACTGAGGGGGCCTTCCAGAATGGCGAGGACCGCGGGGTTGAACTGCGCAGAATCCTGCAGCAGGATGCGCGGCAGCCCGTGTTCGTCCACCAGGTGCGGCGGATTGGGCGCTTCATGCGCCACGCGTAAATCGGGCAGGGCGGCGAGGGCATCGAGCTTGCCGGTGGACGCCACCTGCACCTGCGGATCGGAGCCCACGTAAGCGAAGAAGAAATTGCCTTGCGAGTCGCCCGGTCCGCCGAGCGCGTGGTAGTTTTGCGCGCCCTTGTCGTCGTCGAACGTGGTCGCGATGGCGTTGAGGCGATTGCGGTCCCACTGGAAGCTCATTTTCAGCTTGTAGCCGGCGACGGTATCGATGGGCAGCTGAAAGGCGCCGCTCACGGGACAGTAGTAGACGCCGTCGGCGAGGGGCCGGCCGGAGAACCAGTTGGGCGTTCCGGCGAGTTGGGCGGGCGGAGGCGCGTCGAGGAGGGCGAGTGAGCGGAAGGCGCGGTCGCGGGCTTCGAGGTCGCCGCGCAGAGAATTGGAGCGCACCAGGTAGCGATCCAGGCGCTCCTTGGCGGCGGGCCGATCGCGGAAGAGGGCGGCGACGGTGCCGCCGTAATAGAGGAACTCGTCGTCATCGGGGTCGAGCGCCAGCGCTTGGGCGGCCATGGCGCGCATTTTGGAGTAATCGCTATCGTGCTGCAGGGCGCGGAGCTGCTGGCGGAAATCGGCGCGTTTCTTCTCGACGCGGGCGAGGATTTCGGTGCGCGCGGCGCTGCCCAAAGCGAGGGCGGCGGAGTCGGCCGCGGTGCGTTCGTAGGCGTCGAGCAGGGACAAGGCCTCGGTATCGCGGTCGCGGGCGGACAGCAGGCGGGCCTGCAAGAGCAGGATCTCGGGGGCATCCTTATTATCGGCCTGGGCTCGCCGCAGGGCGGCGTCGGCCTTGGCGAAATCCTTCTCCTGGATGGCGCGTTCGGCATCGTGCAGGCTCTGTTGGAAGCGCACCTCCTGCGGCGACCCGGCGGGCAGCACGGGCGGCTTGGCGGCGGTTGCGCCGGTACGGGCGGCGGCCTCGCGGGCGGTCTCGAGCAGTTTGGCGATCTGGCGATTGTCGGGGTCGCGGCGATAGGCGAGAGTCAGTTCACGGAGGGCGTCAGCGGGCAACTGGCGTTCGGCCAGCAGGGCCCCGCGATGGGCATGCAGGCGGGCGCTTTCCTCGATGGCGGTGTGGCGCAACTCCATCATGTCGGCGAATGACCACTGGTACCGCTCGAACGGCAGATAGGCATCGAGCAGAAGGTCCCATTCGCCGCTGGCGGCGAGAGATCGCAAGGTGATCCGCGTGGAATCCACGATGCGGATGCGGGCGGCCACCGCGGCTTCCAGTTGGGCGAGCGCGGCGTCGGCGGGAAAGACGCGCTGCGCCAGGTCGGCGAAGCGGCGAATGAGCAACAGATCGGCGTAGGGGCCGCGGTCTTCAAACGCGGCGATGCCCGCGGCGATGCGGTCCTCCAACTGCGCGCGGAAATCGGATTTCAGGGGGGAATCGGGGAACGAAGTTGCGAAGCCTTCCATGGCGGCCAGTTGTTCGTCCAGGTTGAGGAATACGGAGGTGCGGCTGAGAAGCGCGAGCGCCAGGCGGTCGGGGTCGGGGCCTGGGACGAAGACGAAGAACTGCTCAGGGGCGATAACCTCGCCGGTTTTGGCCTTCTTGGACTGGAACAGTTGGATGGCCAGCCGGCCTTGTGCGGTGTCAGCGTCGACGGGCGTTTTGGGGGCGAAGTCGTCAGGGAGGACGACGTCGGAGGGTTGGCCGGCATCGTCGAGGCGGACCAGGCGGTGGTTGGCGTCGCTGCGGATGATGCCGGCCTGGGCGAGTTCCAGGCGGAGAAAATGCTTGGCGTCGTCGGGGGTGATGCGTTGGGTGGCGATGGGCATGAGGCGGACGCGGTGGCTGCCCTCGATCTGGAATTCCTCGACGGCCTGAAAGCGGATTTTGCCTTCGGGTGATTTCTGGCCGACGAGTCCGGCTTGGGGAAAGGCGCAGGGCGCGGCGGCTATCGCCAGGAGCGCGAGGGATTTGACTGAGAAGGACATTAGGAATCGAAGGGCACTTTGGCCCTGCCGGCCCTGCGCTTGAGTATAACAAGCAAGGGCTTCGGTATTCGCGCCGGCGAGCGGGCTCGGCGGGTGGGGGCCTCGGGCGGCGGGTCGGGGCTGCCCAGGGGCGATGTTTTCGCTGGTTGGGGCTCGACGACGGGTTGACCATCAGGCGGGCCAGAAATGTCGGCGGATCTGCCGACACGGCGAGGCCCGCCCACTGGGATTTTGTCGCGGTCGAGTTATTTAGGGCTCGATTTGGGCGGCCGGGATGTTTGATAATTCCCGGACGCGTGTTCTAGAATCAAAAGAGGTCCCATGCCGGGCGCGTAGCTCAGTTGGTTAGAGCGCCTGCTTCACACGCAGGAGGTCAC
>CAZARO010000619.1:0-4251 GCA_964487165.1 uncultured Solibacteraceae bacterium
TCGCCCCGGGCTTGAGGCGGCCGACGGCGTAGAGCAGAGCCTGCGCGCGGCGCGCCGACAGCGCCGGCACGTCCAGGGCCTGCGGGATCAACACGTCCGCCTGCGCCAGGGTGGGCAATTCGAATTGCGGCGGCAGGATTCCTGTGATGGTGACCGGCTGCCCATCGAGAGATACCGCTTTGCCCACGGCACCGGCATCGCCGGCGAAGCGGCTGCGCCACAATCCGTAAGAGATCAGCGCCACCTTGGGGACGCCGGGCCGGTCCTCGTCAGGGGTGAAGTTGTGCCCCAGAATGGGCTGAATTCCGAGCGTGGGCAGCAGGCGGCCGTCCACATAGCCGCAGCGCAGGCGGACCGGGTTGGCGTCGCTCAGATCGCAATCGCCTACGCCTGACCACACGCCCATGGACTCGAACGGCGTGGAGGCCGCGCGCCAATCCAGGTAGTCATAGCCAAGGAGAAATTCCTGGGGCGCGATGGGAGCCACCATGCCAACCGAAACCAGGCGCCCATCGCCGGGATAGGGAAGGCTGCGGAACAGGATGCGGTCCACCACGCTGAAGACCGCCGTCCCGGCGCCGATACCCAGGGCCATCGCCAGTACCGCCGCTACCGTGAAGGCCGGCGTGCGCACTAACCCGCGCACGGCATAGCGCACATCCTGCGCCAGGATCTCCCAGTGCATCCGCATCCTCATGGTGACTTAGAATCCGGAGCCGGGGTGGAAGTTCCGTCTACTTATTTACCAGCGCTTTGATTTCAGCCGGGAGGACGAACTTGTCGGCCGGGACGTCGCCGTTAAAGGTCACGCTGTCGAAGGTGAGCACCATCTCCTGGCCGGCCACGCTCTGCGTGATTTTGTGCGGGATCAGGATATCGCCTTCCTTGCGGTAATCGCTGGCGAAGGACTCCATCTGCTGCTCGCCCTGGGGACCCTGCGCTGTCATGGTCATCTTCACCATCAAGCCGGACACCTTGTCGTAGCACTGGGTGATAGGCGGACCTTCCGCGGGCGTCAGCTGCACTTTGTAACAATCCTTGCCGTCCACCGCGTCAGTGCCCACGGTCTTCGCCTCTTTGAATATGTCGCGCCAGCGCAACTCGGCATTGAATCGCGTCGAGAGCGCGGCCTGGGCCTTCTCGGGGCCTTCCATCACGTGCGGGCCCGTCATGGCGGAAAGCTCCCAGAACACCTTGCCGTCGGAACCCTGGCGCATTTTGCCCATGCCGCCCAGGTCGATCTCCTCGAGGCTCTTGTCCGGCTCCGCCCGGTACGAAGTAAGCGCGCCTTTGAAGCCCGCCATGGAGATCGTGCCCTTGGCGATCTCCGAGTGATGTTTCTCGTAGGCAGCTTTGCCGCCGGTCGCCTCGATGTATTTGTCGAGAATGGTTTCAGCCTTGGGCAGGTCGTCGGCTGCCCGCGCCAGTGTAAGGGACAACACCATGGCAGCGCCGACGGCGATATTTCTTCCAAAATGAAAACGGTTCACTTGAGACACCTCAATCCTTATTGTCCGTGAATCCAGCTTACCGCAGCGTCGAGCACCGGGTCTTGCCCTTCCAGTAGTTGGTGGCGGGTGAGCTTCACCTCCTGGTCGGGAGTCACGCCCACACCCTCCAGCGGCTTACCGCCCGCGGAAATGTAATTGGCGATGGCGTACTGGAATCCGTCGCCATCGGGGAGCTTGGTAAACAGGGAGGGCAGCGCCGCTCCGGCGGTATGGGTGCCGAAAACGCGCCCCCGTTTCAGGTCCTGCATGGCGCCCGCGAAGATCTCCGAAGTGGATGCGGAGCAGCCGTCCACCAGGATCGCCAGCGGGCCGAGAAACGGCTGGGCGCGCGGGAATACCGGGAACTTGATTACGGCTGTGCGCAGATACAAGGTGCCCAGCAGCAGGCCGGGTTTACTGGTGAACCAGCCGGCCAGCCCCATCGCCATGGCGCCGAGGCCGCCGGGGTTGCCGCGCAGATCGAGCACGAATCCTTTGCACTGCGCGCACTCGGCGACGGTTTTCTTCACCGCCGCCTCCACCGCTTCCGGCTCAAAGAACATGTTGAAGTGCACGTACCCGACATCGGTTTGAACCTTGTGGGCCTCCACCCAGAAGTGCAGTGGCGGAAGGGTGCCGACGACGGTTTCGATGCCGCGCGGTCCGGTGCGCGCGAGCTTGAGCGTGACCTTGCGATCGTCCCCGTTGAGGAATTCCACCTCGACGGTCTTGCCGATCGGACCTTCCAGGCGCTGCAATACCGACCGGGTCTCGACCAGCTCCGCCATAGTCGGCGAACCGAGGGCGTTGCGCACCTTGGCCATTCCAGGCGCCAGTTCTTTCCCTTCGATGCGCAGAATTTCCCAACCGAGCTTGACGCCCTTGGCGGCCGCGGGCGAGTCCGGAGCGACGAAGGTCACCAGCGCGTGGCCATCGACGAGGCGAAGGTCGAGGCCGGGGTCGCCTTCGGAAGGATTGGCCGATTCGGAGTCGCCTTTATGGTCGAGCTCGTTATAAGCTTCGCTCGGGACGATGCCGAAATGCGTCTGTTTGAGCCGGCTCAGCATGTCGGACATGACTTCGCGGGCTTCCTCCGTGGTGGCGGCGGTGTCCACTTTGGGGCGCAGTTGGTCATGGACCGCCTGCCAGTCGACGCCGTTCAGTTTGGGATCCCAGTGCTTGTCGCGCACGGTTTTCCAGACTACTTCGAAGGAATCGATATTTAATTGGCGCTGTGCCGGCGTGAGAGGGGCCTGGGCGAACGACAGGCCGGAGAGCGCCACCGCCAGGACTACGCCACCGAGGGAAACCCGCATTTTCAAACTATACCGTAAACTTTCCGAGAGCCCGCGACGTACCAGGGCACTATCGGGCTTACCAGCCATGTACCGAAGTCTTGGATTGTATGCAGGGACCGGCTTGCTTCTGACGATATCGGCCGTTGGCGCCGAGCGGGGAGTGAAGACCGAGTTGATTGGCGGGACGCTTCCCGACATCGTTGCCAGGTCGGAGGCGCGATTGGATTTTTCCGGCGGGGATGAAATGGTGTTTCATCGCGCGGCGGGCGAGATCCGCGTGGTCTACCAGAAAGTCAACACGCTGGAGTATGGGCAGACGGTGAGCCGGCGCTACGCCGCCGCGGTCCTGCTTTCTCCCCTGCTGCTGTTGAGCAAGGCGCGCAAGCACTTCGTCACTGTGGGATATGTGGACGCCGAAGGCCGGCAACAGGCGGTGGTCTTCCGCGTGGAGAAGGGCGACATCCGCTCCGTATTAGTGGGATTGGAAGCGCGCACCGGGCGGCGCGTGGAGTATCAGGACGAAGACGCGCGCAAGGCCGGCAAAGGGTGAGGGGAGTTGCAAAACTCGAAGAACCGCTTGCTGGCGCGCGCGGCTCGGAATGGCGCCTCTGGGTTTGCCAAAGCCTGCCGAGCCGCGACCGCCAGGGAGCGGAAGGTAACTAATTCACTATGACGCCTATTTTCTTGTTGGCCTTGGCATTGGCAGGTGGTCCGGCAGCAGATCCGGCGAGTCCGCCGCCGCCCGATGGGGTAGAGGCGGTCGGTCTGCGCCAACTGCTCACCATCCGGCGGGTGTATGTCGACCGCCTCACCGGCGGCGAAACGGCCGCGCAGATGCGCGACATCCTGATCAGCAGCCTGGCGGGCTCGGAACTCTTCATCGTCACCGACACCGCGGAGCGGGCCGACATCACGTTGCGCGGCGCGGCGGAGGACCTGGTCTTCACGGACCTGCACACTTCCAACGACAGCATCAACGCCCGCGCCAATATCGGTTCCGGCAAATCGGCGAACCAACGCCCGGTGAGCGCCGGTGTGGGAATCGGCGAGAGCGAATCGGAGCACTCCAGCGAGAGGCGCCACGAGGCCATCGCCGCGGTGCGCCTGGTGAACAAGGAAGGCGACGTGATCTGGTCCACCACGCAGGAGAGCATCGGAGCGAAATTCCGCGGCGCCAGCGCCGACGTGGCGGATAAGATCACGGCCAAGCTGAAGGAAGATTTCGAGCGCGCGCGCAGGCTGCGGTAGCAGCAGGCCCGTCACTGGAAGGCTGAGTGCCACTTGGCCGCAGGATGCCATCCCAATGTCACTTACATTGACGGAAAGCTGGGATGCCGCGTTAATTGTGGGGCCCCCGCTGGTCCGCGCGGGATACCCTCGTCACGCTCTTCTCTCGGAGAATCAAGTCACTAGCTACTTTCCGGCGCAAAATTCCTGACATAAGTTTCTTGTTTTCATGAGGA
>CAZARO010000620.1:0-4239 GCA_964487165.1 uncultured Solibacteraceae bacterium
AGGTACGGCTCATAGGCCAATGTAAGTGACATTGGGATGCCATCCTGCCCCACTTAGCGCTACATGATTAGAGCTCCGTGCCTGGGCCTGCGGCATTATGGCGCTGGCACCTGCTATAGACTCAAGAAGGTTGGCCGGTTCGAGAAAATGGGGGTGGTGGGTTACCCCAGAACCCGAGTCCAGCGGACCAGCCGTAACAGCCTGGTCATCCAGCGCGCGTAAGTACCGGCGTCCATGCCCGGCAAGGGGGCGATCGGTATCCCCCGCTGCACCGCCACGGTCTGCGACTCGGTGAACTTGAGAACGCCTTCCGCCCCGTGCCGGGCCCGCAGGCCGGACTCCTTCATTCCGCCGATGGGCGAATCTACCGAACCCCAGGTGGCGGCGTAGGCCTCATTGACGTTCACGCTGCCTGCGTGGATCTTGCCTGCCAGCATCGCACCCCGGCGCGTATCGCGCGTCCAGATGCTGGCGCTTAAACCATACCGGCTGGCGTTGGCGTGCTCGATAGCTTCGGCCTCCGAGGCGAAAGGATAGACCGATACCACCGGACCGAACGTCTCTTCGGCGTACACCTTCATGCCCGGCTGCACGTCCGCCAGGATGGTGGGCTCGTAGAACAGCGGTCCCAGGTCGGGGCGTGGGCGACCTCCGGCGAGCAGCTTCGCGCCTTGCGCCAGCGCGTCGCCGATATGTTCTTCCACCGCCCTCATCTGGCGTTCCGACGCCAGGGATCCCATTTCGATGGAATAGTCCAGCGCCGCGCCCAGACGGAGCGCCGTGGTGCGCTCCACCAAGCGCCCCACGAATCGGTCCCAGAGAGACTGATGCACCCACAGCCGCTCGATCGAGACGCAAATCTGGCCGGCGGCCGAGAAGCAGCCGCGCACGGCGCCATCCACAGCCTTTTCCAGGTCAGCATCGGCCAGCACGATCATGGCGTTCTTCCCGCCCAGTTCCAGCGAGCAGCCGATCAGCCGCTCGGCGGCCTGCCGCGCCACCAGCCTACCGGTGCGCCCGCTGCCGGTGAACATCAGAAAGTCCACCCGCTCTCCCAGCGCCGGACCCACTACCGGGCCGTCTCCCGTGACCACCAGGAAGACGTCGGCCGGCAGCCCCGCCTCGCGCAACAGGTTCACCGCCCACAGGGCCGTGAGGCTGGTCTGGGCATCCGGTTTGAGCACCGCCGTATTGCCGGCCATCAGCGCTCCCACGGCATCCGTGATGGCCAGATTCAGCGGGTAATTCCAAGGTACGATGAAGCCCACCACACCTACCGGGCATCGCAGCTCCCAAGTCTTCGTCAGCAGGGGCAGCGCGCCCTTTCGCCGGCGGGGGCGCAAGAGGTGCTGCGCGTGGAAGGCGTAATAGCGGGAGACGATGGCGGTATCGAGAACTTCTTCGAACGCGTGGCGCCGCGCCTTGCCGGTCTCGAGTTGGATGATGTCGAGAATTTCGTCCTGCCGCTCCAGCAGGAGGTCGTGGAAGCGCAGGAAGATAGCGGCGCGATCGGCGCATGGCCGGGCCGCCCACGCAGGCTGCGCGCCGCGGGCGAACGCCACCGCGCGTTCCACGTCCGCTTCGGTGCCGGCCGGAATACTCGCCAGCACGCCACCGGTAAAAGGCATGCGGGCGGCGATCTGGTTATGCAGTCCCCCGGCCAGGGTCACCTGCGAGAGCAGCTTATCGAGCAGCGCCGGCCCGATACGCTCCGACGGCCGAACCACGAATTCTGTCACCCGAGCGATAGCATACCACCGGAAAATCTCATCGGCGCGGCTCTCCCACGAGTTTTTTTCGGATTGACACCGTTCCGAATCCGGCCTAATCTACAAACGGAGTTTGCTGTCTCAAACTCGATGGAGAACGCAATATGGACGTGAAAGGTCCGGATTCGCACCAGCGCCTTTCGGGCACAGACGCGGCCTTCCTCTATTTGGAGAGGAAAGAGATCCCCCTGCACATCGCCTGCGTGTGCATTTTCGAAGAGGCGATCCCGTACGAGGAATTCCTGGCCGCGATCGATTCCAAGCTGCACCTGCTGCCACGCTACCGCCAGCTTGCCGTAAATCCGCCCTTCGGGATCGGATATCCCAACTGGGAGTACGATCAGCATTTCGACATCCGCCGCCACATTATCCGCATCACTGTGAACGCTCCGGGCGATGACGACGCGTTGGAGGACCTGGCTGGGCGCCTTTTCAGCGTGGTGATGAGCCGCGAAAAGCCGCTGTGGGAAATCTATGTCGTGGAAGGATTGCAGGGCGGGCGCGGCGCCTTGATCGTCAAAGTGCACCATGCCCTGGCCGACGGGATTGCCGGAGCATCGATGCTGCGCATCATGCTGGATCCGACGCCGGAAGGTTCGCACGCCATCCGTAAGCCGCAGTTCCAGCCCCCGGCGCCCAGCCGTGAACCTTCTCTTACCGACGCCATCGCCAGCGCCATCCACAGTTCCCTCGAAAACCTGGTGGCGGCGGAGGCCGGGCTGCTGGACATCGCCCAGGGATTGCTGAGCGAACGCAGCCAGCAGGGGCTTCAGGGGCTGGTGAAGTTGCTGCCCGAAATCGTCACCCCCGTCCAGAGACTCCCGTTCAATAAGCAGTGCGGCAGCGAGCGTAAGTTCTGCTGGGCCGAGTTCGATTTCGCCGACGTGAAGGCCATCCGCAATGTAACGGGCGGCACGGTGAACGACGTCATCCTGACGGTGGTGACACGCGCGCTAGCCCGGTATGTGAAGCTGCATGGGGAATCGAGCGCGGGCCGCCTTCTGCGGATGGTCTGCCCGGTGAGCGTACGCAAGGAAGAGCAGGGCGAAGCGCTGGGCAACCGGATTTCGTTCCTCCCCGTGACGCTCCCCATGGAAGCCGGGGACCCGGTGGAGCACCTCCACGAGATTGCCCTGCGGACCGCGATCATGAAGAGCGCGCAGGCAGCGGAGTTGCTGGCCATAGCGGCAAGCTGGCTGGGCGCGGCTCCTCCACAGGCGCAGGCGTTGTTCTGGTGGGGAATCCCGCTGGTGCCGCTGCCGGCGCCGCTGCTGAATCTGATTTGCACCAACGTCCCCGGTTCTCCCACGCCGCTCTACTCGGTGGGCAAGCGGATGCTGGCGTCCTACCCACACGTGCCCACGGGCTACGAGTTGGGTGTGGGGATTGCGGTGCAGAGCTATAACGGAAAGATGTGCTTCGGACTCACGGCCGACGCGATGGCCGCCCCGGACGTGAGGAGCCTCCGCGACTTCATCGGTACTTCGTGGGCCGAGCTCTGCCGTGCGGCCGGTATCCGGCCGGAGCCGCAGCGGTCCGCTGCCCCGAAGACCACGACTAAGCCCAAAGTGAAGGCCAGAGCCCGGAAGGCGCCTCGCGTGGCCGTTCTGAAAACGGCTGCTGCCGCGCCATCGCCGGTGGCCGCGAGTCCGCTACCGGCCACGGAGCCCGAGCCGCAGCGGTCCGCTGCACCCAAGACCAAGCCCAAAGCGAAATCCAGAGCCCCGAAGGCGCCCCGCGTGGCCGTTTTGGAACCGGCTGCTGCCGCGCCATCGCCGGTGGCCGCGAGTCCGATACCGGCTGCGGAGCCCGAGCCGGTCAAAGAATTCGCGCCCGCCGTCCAGGAGGAGGTCCTGGAATTCGCGTAAACCTATGCCAGCCCCGGCTTCCGCCCTCCATCCCGATCTGACCGGCCGCGTCGCACTCGTCACGGGAGCGAGCCGCGGCATCGGCAAAGCTCTGGCCTTGCGGCTGGCCCGCGAGGGCGCCGATATGGCGGTGGCCGCCAAGAGCGAGCAATCCACCGAGCGCCTGCCCGGCAGCATCCACGAAACGGCGGAGGAAATTCGCGCGCTGGGAAGGCGAGCCCTGGCCGTGCCGACGGACGTGCGCGAGGACGAGGCCGTTCGCAGGATGATCGAGCGCACCATGGAAGAGTTCGGGCGGATCGACATCCTGGTCAACAATGCCGGCGCCATCTGGCTGCAGCCCATCCTGCAAACGCCGCCCAAGCGCTTCGACCTGGTGATGGGCGTCAACGCCCGCGCGGCGTTTCTCTGCAGCCGAGCGGTCCTCCCGTCCATGATCGCCCGGCGGTTCGGTCATATCGTCAACATGTCGCCGCCGCTCGACCTGACCATCGTGCCGGGCCGCGTTGCCTACGCGATCAGCAAGCTCGGGATGAGTCTGCTGACGCTGGGACTCTCCCAGGAGGTGAAGGCGCACAACGTCGCGGTCAACTCGCTCTGGC
>CAZARO010000621.1:0-4239 GCA_964487165.1 uncultured Solibacteraceae bacterium
TGTCTCTGTGTCTCTGTGGTGAATATTCTTTTGACCGCGGTTCCGTGGTAAGTCTCCGTGCCTGATCTCTTTCGCATCGCCGACGCCGCACCGCTCCGCCCGATCCTCCGCCGGCTACCTGCGCTCGCCGGAGCGCCCATCCGCATCGAAACCATTCCCGGACTCCGCGACCGCCGCGGCGCCGTCCACGCCGGCTCTTTTCTACGCCAGCGGCGCATCGCCTTCGCTTGCACGCGCGCGGAATTTCCGCGGATCTTCACCCATGAGCTGTTCCATTTCGTATGGCTGCGCGCCGGCAATCCGCTTCGCCGATCGTGGGAGGCCCTGCTAAGAGCCGAGCTCGTCGCTCACGCCCGCGGCGAGCTGGGATGGTCGGCCGAGTGGCGCAAAGAGGCGCTCCGTACCGCCGACCTCCGCCAGCGCAGCCGCCGCTGGCGCGAATACTGCTGCGAGAGCTTCTGCGACACCGCGGCCTGGCTCTATTCCGGCGTCTCGCGTCACCCGGAGTTTACACTTGCGGCGCGTTTTCGCACTCGCCGGCGCATTTGGTTTGGAAAGGCCGTCGGCAACCGCGAATTGCCGGTATAATCGAAGCAGGATATATCTGTGCCTGCTCACCGTCTAACCGCCATTGCCACCGCGCTCCTGCTGGGTTGTTTCCTCGAAGGCTGCGCCACCGGCCCCAGCACCGTGAAAGCCGCGACCGTCAAGCCCGATAAGGACCGCCACGTCGCACCTGACTTCGCCCTCAAAGATGCGGACGGCAAAACCGTACGCCTGGCCGATTACAAGGGCAAGGTGGTGCTGCTGGATTTTTGGGCCACCTACTGCGGTCCCTGCCGGATCGAGATTCCCTGGTTCATGGATCTGGAGCGCACCCGGAAGGATAAAGGGTTTGCGGTGCTCGGCGTCTCCATGGACGATAACGGCTGGGAAGATGTCAAACCGTTTCTGGCGGAATTGAAGGTGAATTACCGGGTGGTCATCGGCGATGACGCTACCGCGCAGTCCTACGGCGGCGTAGATTCGATTCCCACCGCGTTCCTGATCGATAAGCAGGGAAAAATCGCCGCGATTCACATTGGGCTGGATGGTGGCGGGCGAAAGGAATTCGAAGATGGTGTCGATGAGCTCTTGCGGGAAACTGGTGACGCGCCTGTCAATGCTGGCAATGGTGCTATGCGTCCCGCTGTTGCGTCCGCAAAGTAACGTTGAACGCGTGACAGTAGGCCAGCCCCAGAGAGTTGCGGGCAAGCGGAACGACGCGGTACAAACCAAAATCACCGTGTCCATTCTGGACGGTTACCACGTCAACAGCAATGCCCCTTCGGACGAATACCTGATCCCTCTGAAAGTGACGTGGACTTCACTGGGGGCGCTGGAAGGCGGCCAGGTGACCTTCCCGAAAGCGGAAAAAATCGCCGTCGGCGATCAGACGCTCTCGGTGTTCACCGGAAAATTCGACCTCGCGGTGAATTTCAAAGTGGCGGCCAATGCACCCGCCGGTCCCGGAGTCGCCTCGGGCAAATTGGGATATCAGGCGTGCAACAACAAGGCCTGCTTTCCGCCCAAGAGCGTCGCCATCAGCGTGCCCTACCAGGTGCAGTAGCCGCGCAGCAAGGCCCGCCGCGCCTGCCGTCGTAGAATAGAAATAATGCCCGAAGATCAGCAGGATTTCTATCGCATCAGTAAGCTGCCTCCGTACGTTTTTGCGGTCATCAACGAGATGCGCGCCAAGGCCCGCGCCGCGCAGATCGATGTTATCGATCTGGGGATGGGGAACCCGGACGGCGCCACGCCGCGAGTAGTCGTTAATAAACTGATCGAGGCGGCGCGCAACGCGCGCAACCACCGCTACTCGCAATCGCGCGGCATTCCGCGGCTGCGGGAAGAAATCGCGGCGCGCTACAAGTCGAATTACGGGGTGGAGATCGACGCCGATACGGAGGCCATCGTCACCATCGGCGCCAAAGATGCGCTGGCGCACTTGCTGTTCGCCACCGTAGGTCCGGGCGACGTGGTGGTCTCGCCCAATCCGGCGTATCCCATTCACCAGTACGGCGTCCTGATGGCAGAAGGCCAGGGCTGCATGTTGCCCATGCCCGACGCGGCCACGTTTCTCGGCCGTTTGAAAGACCTGTATCGCACCTCCACGGTGAAGCCCAAGATGGTGCTGATTTCCTTCCCGCACAATCCCACCACCACCTGCGTGGACCTCGATTTCTTCCGCGAGATCGTGGCGTTGGCGCGCGAGCACGGCACCATGATCGTGCACGATTTTGCCTACGCGGACCTGGGCTTCGACGGCTACCGGGCGCCCAGCATTCTGCAGGTGGATGGTGCGAAAGAGGTGGCGGTGGAGATTTTTTCGCTCTCCAAGAGCTACAACATGGCCGGATGGCGGGTGGGCTTCTGCGTGGGAAACCGCCGCATGATCGCAGCGCTCGCGCGCATCAAAAGCTATCTGGATTACGGCGTGTTCCAGCCCATCCAGATCGCCTCGATTATCGCGCTGCGGGAGTGCGAGGAAGATACCAAGAAGATTTGCGCCACCTATCAGAAGCGGCGCGACGTGCTGATCCACGGGCTGAAGGGCGCCGGTTGGCCGGTGGAGAAACCGCGCGGTTCAATGTTCGTGTGGGCGCCGGTGCCGGAGCGATTCCGCGCCGCCGGATCGCTGGAATTCGCCAAAATGCTGCTTGAGAAAGCGCAGGTCGCGGTCTCGCCGGGCATCGGATTCGGGCCGCTGGGCGAGGGGTTCGTGCGTTTTGCGCTGGTGGAAAACGATCAGCGGATTCGCCAGGCGACGCGCTCTATCGGTCAGTTCCTGAAGGCGTAAGCTGGCTTGTCCAGCCGGGGCGGAGTTCGCGACGCTGGCCACGGGTAAGGCTGCCAGCTTCGCCGCCCCTCGGCGCCAGCTTTTATTCTGTCTCCTGACTCCTGTCTCCTGACTTCCATGTCCCGCAGGGACATTGCGGGCAACGCCCGCCGACTAATCTTCCGACTCTTCCAGCCCGTTAGCCGCCTGGCGCCGGTATTTAGCCATTTCATCTTCCGGCTCTACGCGCTTGGGCCACGAATTCATGATCTTGATGGAAACGAAAGGCGCGACCACCACGATCAGGATGATGAGATACGAAAACGGCGCCCAGGAGTGAATCCAGGCGAACGTCTGCTCCATGCGTGCTTGCAGACTCCCGGTTGACTGGGCAGTCATCACCAGGAAGAGCAACCCGAACAGAACGCATCCAATATAGGCCATATGGTAGGCAGCACCCATTACAACATGTGGGTCCGCACTCCCGATACTAAGTTTGGTTATCGGGAGTTACCCCGTGAACTTCGGACCTATGCCGAGCTTTCGGCCGAGCCGCACCCAACGGGACTCCGACGCCATGCGAATCCGTTCCGCCAGCATCCGCGATTGCGCGTGCGCGCCGATCCAATTGTCGAGCAGGTCGCTTTGCGCCTCGGTGCTCAATTGGAACGGCTCCTTGCGGGCGATCAGCGGCTGAGAGACATCGCCATCGAACAAAATGCCGGCTTCAGGCACATCGTCCAGCAGAAAATGGACCTCGCGAAAGCCCGCGGCCAGCAGCTTCGCACGCAAGCCGCTGCGTCCGAACTGGCGCATCTCGAGCACCGCGCCGGGGCCTTCGTGGAAGATCAGATCCTCGCGCGCTTCGAGCGTGCCGTCACGGCGGCGGTTGACCAAAACTTCCGCGGCGCCCAACCCTATGACGCGATACTCGTGGAGCTCCGGGAAGTGTTCGCGCATGACATCGTCGGGAGTGCAGGGGACGGTAGCGGCCAGAAAACCTTGCGGCTTCAGCAGCCTGCAAATCTCCTCCAAAGGACGCTCCACGGGCGGGGCCACGTGCTCCAGCACGTCCGCGGAGAGGATGAAGTCGCACGTGCCATACTGCTCCGGATGCGGCGCGGTGAAATCGAAGCGCGGCGCCTCATCGTAGAACGTGTTGGTGTAGTCGAACTTCCCGGCGAGAATGGCCGCGTACGCGGGCTTGTCGGTCATCCCCAGCCCGCGGATGGATTTCAGCCGGGGAAAATCGGCCGCGGTGAGGCTGCGGCCGAATAATTCCACGGAGAGCAGATGGAGCAGCGCGCGCACCCGCACGTTGGAACCGCATTCGCAGGTAGCCTGCTCGCTCAAGAACGCCGCTACGCGATTATGCGCGCCGCAGACGTTGCACGTGAAGGTTACCGGCTGTTCCACGTGTG
>CAZARO010000622.1:0-4239 GCA_964487165.1 uncultured Solibacteraceae bacterium
CTCGCCCATTCCGACGTTGAACACCGGGGCGGGTCCATCGTATTCCGAAATTCGGACCAGCGCTTCGGCAACGTCGCTGATATATATGAAATCGCGAACCACCTGGCCGTCACCCCAGATCTCTATTGGCTCTCCCAACATCGCCTTGCGAAGAAATACGCCCACCGCCCCTTGCGGGCGTAACAGATTCTGCCGCTCGCCGAAGGGGTTTGATACTCGGGCTACCGCGTACGAAAGGCCGTGCCGATGATGATAGAAGTGCAGGTACTTCTCCATGGCCAATTTTCCAACGCCATATGCGCAGATTGGGTCTGTCGGGTGCGATTCTGAGATGAACCGCTCCGTTGTCGCTCCGTATACTGTCCCGGCTGACGATACGAATATAACTTTTGCCGCCGCCGCCGCAGCAAATGGAAGGAACCGAAGTAACGCGCCGGTATTACTCTCCAAATCAAAAGACGGTTTAAGATCGGCGGTATGAGGGGTTGTTGTCGAAATACAGTGGAAAACAGTGCTATATTCTTCCAGAATTGGTCGCCATGTGGAATAGTCGGAAAAATCACCCTGAAGGTGAGTAAGGTCGCCATTGTGGGCCGGGCAATTTGGGTCGGCTTCCAGGCCGAACGTCAGTACCGAGTGGCCCGCGTGCAAAAGGTTTTCGCGGAGAGCGGAGCCGATGAAGCCATTGCCGCCGAGAATAAGATACTTCATAGAGTTACCGACCTATCAGAGCGGAGGCGCCCGCAAATCCCGTCGTAGCGCGTTCGCCGGGAGCGCTTCGGAAGCCGGCGATGGCGGTCTGGAAGCAATTGCGATATTGAGCAGCTACGGCTTGGCCACTAAATCGTTCTCTGACCAACGGCGCCGCTTTTCGAGCATTTTCCCGATATGTTGGGAGGCCCCGAACAAGTTCATCCCATCCGGCCAAAAGTGCCTCCGCGGAATGAAGATCATTTATGACGACGCCGCTCTGGTATTCCTCGATAATCTGACGGATATCGCCAACGTCTGTGGAAAGCGCAGGCACGCCCGACGCCTGGGTATCCAAGAAAACAAGAGGCAGACCCTCGTATTCCGAAGTTACCACCAGACCAGAAAGAAGGGGATAGACCTCAGCCACCTTACAGTGCGGAATTCGAGAAATATTTGCCAGCTTATGAGCCTTGATAAAATTCTCGCATTCGTTGGCCAGCACTCCGTCTCCGATCAGGAGAAACTTCGAGCGGTCCCCACGCTCTTGCAGTCGCCGGACCAACTCTAAGTAGAGCAATGGCTGTTTTTGCGGAGTCAGGCGGCCGATGAACGCAAATACGGGCTCAGTAGGGCTAACGTTAAGCTTTCGGGCGTAGAGGGCCTTCTGTGATGGGGGAAGGTCGAGCGGCGGCAGACCGTCTGCGTTGATCGCGTGGTAGATCAAATCGATTTTCGCGGGGTCCATGTGCAGCCGTCCGGTGAAAACGTCACGGATTTTTCTGTTGATGGCGATAAAGCGATCGAAGGACTGTATCCCAGGCTCGTGATATCTCGCGATCCAACCCTGCTCGGTGTCGTAAGCTTCTTGATCGACGATTGGGATATCCCTAAACACTTCGCGAATGTCGGCCGCATGGTCGCACTGCCAAGGGCTGCCATTACAAATCCAAACCACAACCGGGCCATATGTGCGCTTGAGCGTTTCCATCATGGGAAGAAACGACTCTTGCGGTCCGAGTTCTGCGAGATCGAAGCAGGCCCGCGACAATCCTTGCGCGGCGGCATGAAGACTTCCTTGCCCCTCCGCCAGTTGTTCGCAACAGATAAGGATGAACTCATACTCGTCCCGCAGCTGGAGCATGATTTCCAGCATGAGTCGTTCTACCCCGCCGACCGCCAGAAACACTGGAAGAACGAATATGATCGGCTTCCCGCTGGATGGCCTCGGAGCCAGGCACTCGCCATGCGTCTCAATCAACCTGGAGGGAGGTGGGACGCCCTTGAGAAGGACGGCCGATTGCACTACTTGGCATTGCTCGGGATAAAAAACATCTTCCAGGGACACTGGTTGGCCTAAACCGGGCAAGAGGCGCATAACGCGGCCGTGGAGGGGCCGGGCTGCTCTTTTTCTGCCGAGAAATACTTCAATCTGATCGGCCGCAAACACCAACTGGTTTCGAAGCTCGCCGATTTCGACCCTGGGAGGCAGCGACAAACCATAGGACACAAGGGCGAAATCCATGCTTTGGTGCATCAGGGCGAGTTTAATGTTCAGTAAGTGTTCCAGGCTTAGCGCTGCCGAGACCGATGACGGGGCATAAACGAACTCACAGTCGGCGGTCAGTTCGCCGCGCTCGGCGGCAAAAGCAGCCGGTCCCAACTGTGGCCCCAGAGAAAGTTCGTACAAACGGGAGTCAGGGCTGTCGGGCAGCAACACAGTTAAGATGCGCTCGCTGCGCGGCCGAAGATAGCGGTTTTTTTCAGTACCAAGCCGAAAGAGTGGACGGTTCTGAAGGGCCGGGAAATCCTCTTTGAGCCCGGCAAAGAGCCGTCGCACTTCCATGGTCACCCGATCCCGCCCTTCGCTGATTGTATTCGATGAGTGAATCCGATACGCGGTTAGATATTGCGGCAAATAACTCGTCTTACCCAATACGGACGCTCGCAACGCAAAATCCCAGTCGTGAACATAGCGAAAATTGCGGAAGCCGCCGATTTGCTGAAAGGCCGTCCTCCGGAAGACCATATTGCTGGTGGTGGCTACAATATTTTGATTGGAAAGGAGATCGAGCCAATTCCCAGTTCGCGCCATCTCCTCCACATCGAACTCTGGCGGAAACGGAACTTCCGGATCCGTCGCGGCGCGCTTCACGCCAAGCTGACGCCCTGTCTGGTCGTATACGACGAGATTGCCGAAAATGAAATCGCAGGCAGGGTTCTGCCGGACGTGTCGTGCGAGGGCCTCGAACCGGTCCGGGAGAAAGACATCATCCGAATTCAAGACAGCAATCCACTCCGAGCGCGCCGCGGCGGCGAGATGGTTCAGGCACGCGTGCGCACCCCGGTTATTACGCGGACTAATCGTCAGGTCGCGCACTTTGTTCGGCGACACGAAAGCAAACTCACGGATAACGTCGCAGCTGTTATCCGAGGAGCCATCATCCATCAGCAGGATTTCGTCGACCAAAGGGCAATGCAAGGCCGATGAAATGCATTCCCGTAGGTACTGCTCATGATTATAGACCGGGATGATGACAGAAAACATGGTCGCTACCACCTATGCAACCTTGAAGCCGGCGTATTTCCCGAACAATTCTACGGCCGCGGCACGCGACATCCTTTGTTGAAAGCGTTGCAGTATGAATTGATATGCTGCTGAATAATTGGCACCGGGATTTTTGACCGAGTCGATGCAGCCCTGAAGGTACGAGAGCTCGAAAACGGCACTAAGCAGGTCGGCATGCCAGTTTTGAGAACCCAGGTTCTGAGTGGTCTCGATGAGGCAGGCCCAGCCCTTGAGTCCGGCAATCACCGAAAGGTAATCGCCAATCTCTCCATAGGCGCCCTTCATTTGGTGGCTGAGAGCTTCGTCAAGGCCTTCAACTCCGATGGCGCTCGCGAGTTCGGGATGCATATCCAGAAAAACTCGCGCCATCGAGCCACAGGATGCCTGGCGGTGAATAAACGACTTCACGGAGTATGGATGAAGGTGGACAGCCGTGCTGGCAGGGGCATACAAGATACGGAAGGCGCCGTTCGAGGCACGGGTGAGACGGTAAGCAAGTTCGGCATCCTCGAAGGCCGCCGCATGGAAGGCCGACGAAAAGCCATCCCTTGTCCAGTCGGACAGAACACTTCTCTTGACGGAAAGGTTCGAGGTATAAAAGAACCGCCAGTCCAACCAGGTATAAGGTTCCAAATAGTGAAAGCCGAATTGTTGCTGCCCAATACCCTGAATGTGGGCCATCACAAAGGTCACATTCTCGTCATGCTGATTCGGCCACGTGATTTTACCCAGGACTGCGGTGTGCGTTTCGGGAAAAAGGTGATGCGCAAGCAGATGAGCCCGGAAAAAATCTGGGCCGCCCGGCCGTATATCGTCACCAATAAACATGAGAAGCTCGTGATTCGCCATGGCCGCTCCCATATTGCGGGCCTCGGCAATAGTCTGCCTTCGGTCCTCATTAAATTCAACAAGCTTATCTGCATACTTCTTAGCAATTTCTCGGGTGCCATCGGTACTCTTGCCATCTGAGACAATCACTT
>CAZARO010000623.1:0-4234 GCA_964487165.1 uncultured Solibacteraceae bacterium
GACCCCTCAAAATGGGATTTTCGCGTTGATTTTTGGCAGAGCTTCGGCCATTTGCTGTGTATCGACACCATGGACAAGCGCAAGCCGCTCGGCCGGATGGCGGCAGAGTTGCGCCCGATCTTCGACCGATTGCCTCATGCCACATTCTGTTTCGACCTGGGGCTGGCCCGCCTGTGCGACCCCACGATGGCGGGGGCTCACCTGATCCTCCGGGAGTTCGGGCCGAAGCTGAGCCAGGTACGCATGAGCGAGGCGAATCCTCAAGGCAGGCGCGACCCGGTGTCCGCAGCGTCGATTCGCGCGTTCCAGGAGGTGGCGCACCTGGTCCCCGAGGATGTGCCGCTGATACTGGAGATGCCTGCCGCCGCCGGCCAAATCGAAGCGGAAATCGCCAAAGTGCGCCAAGGCTTGCCCTCCGGTTCGCGCATCAGGGTCGCGTAGGCGAGGCTGGGCGCGGTAGAAACCACTGGGCGCCGGCTACGGAGGCGATGCCGCCTGCGCCTGCCGGCCTTCGCGTTGAACAGGAGGGGTCTCCAGTGGACAGGAGATTGCCGCGCGAAGGGACTTGGGTGCGATGACAGATTACAGGAGCATAGCGTATGATCCTAATGATATAAAAAGGCCCTTTTCGCTAATCTACAGGAGATAGAAAAGCCGACCGAAGCGGAACTCGCCATGATGGTGAGCACAAAACGCCTCTCACCTGGTCGTTGAACAAAATCGTGTACAGGTCAACGCGCAGGATCAGAAGTCTTTTGAAATCAATGAAATGGGTTGGTGCCGGAGGTGGGACTTGAACCCACACGCCCAGTGAAGTGCGCCGGATTTTGAGTCCGGTTCGTCTGCCAATTCCGACACTCCGGCACGGAGCATCTCTCCGATTGTACAACACCACCATCTTCGACGAAGCGCGCGGCACGATTAGATCACCACCAATTCGTAGCAGCACGCGACTTAGCCTTGCAGCTACCTGCGAAACGGAAGGATTCTGGCGGAGGAAGAGGGATTCGGATAGCCGTACCATATTGATTCATTGAGACTTAAGCCCCTTACCAATTCTTCCCCTTCGCAACTTTCGCGCCTTTCTCAAATAAAAAGACCGTAATAGGAACGCGAAAAACTGGGCCAAGAGATATACTAGCCGAATCCAGGGAGAAGCGATATGCGGACACTGCTCATCCTCACGTTGTTCTGCCTTCCGTTGCGTGCGGAGATTACGGTCAAGGAATACCAAAAATCGATCCACTCACGGGACCGAGACAGGGCCGACGCCATGAGGCTCTACGTCATGGGTGTCGGCTCAGGCATTGTATGGGCGAATACGGCCGCTGAAAAGAACAATGCGCCGCTCTACTGCCAGCCGCCGAACTTTTCGATGAACGGTAATTACTACATCGACATCCTCGACAAGACGATAAAGGAGTTGGAGTCGAAAATGACTGCGAAGGAGCTTAATGAATATCCCGTCGGCGCGCTTGTGCTCACAGGGCTTCAGCAATCGTTCCCGTGCCAAACTGCGAAGTGAAAAAAGTCCCGTTCGAGATGCTAAGACCATGGTAGTCTCCGAGGTATGTACCTCAAAATTGCAATGACCGGCTACGACCCAGCCGATAAAGGGTTGCTCAAAGGCCAATACGCGCTTGAGCGCGACGGCGTCTTTTTTCTCCACACCGACACGCGCGCAGACCTCATCCGGGAAGAGCTGCTTCGAACGGTTGAGGGCGTTGAGATCACCGAGATTTCTCCGCAGGAATACACGAAGGCCGCAGGGTTCCCGGCGGACAGCCCGTTCGTCTTGGAGAAGTAGACGAGCATCTTTGCGCAGGCAGCTATGGCGAGCATCACCAACGACGATTTCAACTATGGCGCGGCATTAAAGCAGGTCGCCGACGATCAACGCTTCAAGTCCATAAACGCCGAGTGGGAGAACGGAAGTAAGTCGCGTTGCGCGTTTCGCATCAACACCGGCATCGGCTTATACATAAAGATGGGGAAAGAGCCGAAAACTAAATTCCGTCACTACGTGTTCAACTTCAAGAAAGAGAATCTTGAAGAGATCAGGGCCCTACAATCGCGGTGTACGCAGGGAACCTTTATCGTGCTCGTGTGCCTGAAGCACCGGCAGACCTGCGTGATTACCAGCGAGTACTTGGAACGCGTGATCGAAAAGCGCGGAGAGGGACCTCTGGCAGACCACACTCAGTACAACCTACAGGTCAATGTCCAAGGCGGCCGAGGAATGCGGGTTTATATGAACGCTCCGAACTCGAAGAAGAAGATAGTCGAGGACCCCTTAATAGTTGCCCGCAATGCGTTTCCAAGGCTCATCTTCGGATAGGTATCATTTCCCGACTTTACCCTGTGGACTGTCTGCCCCGACTTGGTCGCCGGGAAAGAAGTATCGATCATTTGACGAGCGCCCTGTGATTTTCCTCGTCAAGTAGTCCTCCAGGCATTCCGCCGAACAGAAGACGCGATCTTTAAGTTCGCCGGTGAAGTCTCGAAACCCTATCGTATAACCGACCGGGTACTTCTCGGTGAAGTTCTTGTTCGCCAAGCGAAACGTAACATCCCGAAAGTGCATGTAGCTCCGGCATTCGTCGTGGCAGTTGTCGCAGACAACGACTTCTTTGATCATCAGGATAATCAAAGCACGCTGGCAGGATTACGCAAGAGGCCGCTGTCCACAGCGCAACCTGTTTGTAATCAAGAATTTATAGTACGCCACAGGAACGCGGCAATACGCATCTTACTGAAACTAAACAAGTTAATCTGGCGGAGGAAGAGGGATTCGAACCCCCGTGCGAGTCGCCCCGCAAACGGTTTTCAAGACCGCCGGTTTCAACCACTCACCCATTCCTCCACCACCTATTATATGCGTCCTTCCAGCCCGCCGCCCCGCTGCCCCGCCAGCAAATCCAACCTTGCGCTCAATTCCTCCAGCCGCTTCATCACTTCCGCGTGATGGATTTCCGCTGTCGGCGGCGTCTTCCCCTGCACGAAAAACGTCCCGCCCGGCTCCAGCACGCACCGCTCTACATCGTGCAACGACCCGAATCCCTGCCGATGCAGCACCGTCATCAGCTCCGCCCGCGTCAACAGTTCCTTCGATAGTGCCCGCTTCACAATCTTCCCTTCATCGATCAGCACCGCCGGCTTCCCCTCGCAGATCTGATCCAGCCGCCGGTGCCGGAACAGATACCGCACCACAGCGTAGTTCACGCCCAACAGCGTGAACGCGCCCACCAGCCCGCCGGTCAGCGAGTTGTCGTTGCCGATAATCGCATTCTGCACCGTGTTCGAGAGCGATAGCAGCACCACCAGGTCGAAGGGATTGAGCTGCGCCAGTTCCCGCTTGCCGAAAACCCGCAATACCGCTACCAGGAAAATGTACACCGCGATCGGCCGCAGCATCTTTTCCACCAGCGGCGCACCCAGGCCGAAGATCTGGCTCCACATGTCATGCGTGATCACCCAACCGGGCATCGGCGATTCCTCCTAGCCGATTATCTGATAAAACATAGAGAGTAGTACATGTTTCGGGTGTCCGGTTGAAACATTGTGGATATTCTGTGCGCCCTGGTGGAAATGGCGATTCCATCCGCTCATTTCACGCCGCTTCGGGGTTGCACAGCTATTTTCCGCCCGCGGCGTTTTATCCGAAGGGAAGATCGCTCCCCTGCCCGCGAATTGACGTAGTGTGAGTAATTCCATGTCCGTAAGCAACATCGCCGAGAAGGGCCTCCCAACCAACGTCGACGCCGAGAAATTCGTGCTCGGCTCCATCCTTCTCGACGACACCCTTTACGTCCAGGCCGCCGGCACCCTCGAGCCCGACGATTTCAGCCTCGAAAAACATCGCCGCATCTTCCGCCGCATGGGCGAGCTCCAGACCCGCGGCGAGAAGATCGACCGCATCACCGTCGCCAATGAGCTCATCCGGTTCAACGAGCTCGAAGCCTGCGACGGCCTCACCTACCTCGTCTCCCTTGACGACGGCCTCCCGCAAATCCCCAACCTCGACAGCTACATTCGCATCGTCAAGGACAAGGCCGTCCTGCGCCGCATCATCTTCGCCGCGCAGCACATGATGAATCGCGCCATGGTCGGCGAGGAGCAGCCCGGCGACATCCTCGCCGGCGCCGAAGAGAGCCTCCTCAAGCTCGGCGATTCGCAGGTCAAATCCGGCCTCCTCAATCCCGGCCAGATCCTCCAGAGCTACGAAGGCGGCATC
>CAZARO010000624.1:0-4231 GCA_964487165.1 uncultured Solibacteraceae bacterium
CTCCTCATGAAAACAAGAAACTTATGTCAGGAATTTTGCGCCGGAAAGTAACTAGCCAAGGCTTCGCCTTGATATCCCTGCGGGATATGGAAGTCAGGAATCAGAAGTCAGAAGTCAGAATGGGGGCAGGCCTCTGGATCTGCCGAGGCAACGGGAACAAAATTCTCGTTGGCGCCCATATAATGGGAACTAAACAGAACGTCACAAGTATTTGCGCATCCGCTCCCTGACGGTCACGGCTCTGTAAGAGGCGCATACGGTTCGATCGCGCAGCGATCAACGACGTCGTGCTTAACTTCCGACGCCTGCCGCCCGCATACCGCATCATATAGGTATGGCGATCGAAACCTTGCATCTCACTGTTCGCGGCATGACCTGCGGCAATTGCGCCCGCACCGTGGAACGGAAACTCGCGGGCACTCCGGGAGTCACCAAGGCGGTGGTAGACCTGAACGGCGAGGCGGCCACCGTGGAGTACGATGGCGGACTGGTGAAGCCCGAAGTCCTGGCCGAGGCCGTTCGCAAGCTGGGCTACCAAGTGCCGGCATGACCGCACCCGCAGCAGAACGGGTCGATCTGCCGGTGAGCGGGATGACGTGCGCCGCCTGCGCGCGCGCCATCGAGCGGGCCCTCGCCGACACTGCGGGCGTGGAGCGCGCCAGCGTGAACCTGGCCACCAACACCGCTACTGTGGAGTTCGATGCCGCGCGCACCGGCGTGAGCGATTTCATCGGCGCCATCGAAGACCTGGGCTACGGCGTGCCTGAGACTGAGCCGCCGTCCGACGCGGGCGAGATGCTCTACCGGCGGCGCCTCATTGTAGCCCTGGTTTTCGCGGTGCCGGTGGTCGCTCTGGGGATGGCGCACTTCGCGCCGTGGATCCAGCTGGCGCTCACCCTGCCGGTGGTTTTCTACGCCGGCGCACCCTTCTACCGCGCCGCCTGGAGCGCGCTGCGGCACGCCAGCGCCAATATGAACACGCTCATCTCGCTGGGCACGGGCGCGGCCTTTCTCTACTCGGTCTACGAAACGGTGCGCGGCGGCCACATGGTGTACTACGAAGCTGCGGCCACCATCATCGCGCTCATCCTGCTGGGGCGCACGCTGGAAGCCCGCGCGCGCGCCAAAGCTTCGGAGGCCATTCGCCGCATGATGGATCTGCAGCCGCCCACGGCGCACCTGCTGCGCAACGGCGTGGAAGTGGAGACGCCGGTGGCCGAGGTGCGGCCCGGCGACACGGTGGTGGTGCGGCCCGGTGATCGGATTCCGGTGGACGGCACGGTGCTCGACGGCGATTCCGCGGTGGACGAATCGATGCTCACGGGCGAGAGCATGCCGGTGGATAAGCGCCCGGGCGCGGGGGTTTTCGCCGGCACGGTTAACCGCTCGGGCAGCTTCCGCTACGAGGCGAAAAAGGTGGGGCGCGGCACGGTGCTGCAGCAGATGATCGCGCTGGTGAAGCAGGCGCAAGGCTCGCGTGCCCCGGTGGCGCGGCTGGCCGACGTGGTCAGCGGCTATTTCACCGTGGGGGTGTTGGCGGCGGCGCTCCTCACCTTCGGCGCGTGGCTCTTCTTCGCCCCCTTCGGGACGGCCATGGAGAACGCCGTCGCGGTGCTGATCATCGCCTGCCCCTGCGCGCTGGGCCTCGCGACCCCCACAGCCATCATGGTGGGGACGGGGCGGGGCGCGGAGCACGGCATCCTGATCAAGGGCGGCGAGGCGCTGGAGATGGCGCACAAGATCGGCGTCCTGGTGTTCGACAAGACAGGCACCCTGACGCGCGGCAAGCCGCGGGTGGTGCGCGTGATGCCGGCGCCGGGCTGGAACGAGCAGGATGTGCTCCGCCTGGCGGCGAGTGCGGAACGCTACTCCGAGCATCCTCTCGGCCGCGCGATTGTGGAAGCGGCCGGCGAGCGCGGGATCGCACTGGAAGAGGCCGGCGGCTTCATCTCGCTCGCCGGCTTGGGAGTGCGGGCGCATATCGGCGGGCGCGAGGTGTCGGTGGCCAAGCCTGGTGCGACGGTGACGGTGGATGGCGCGCCGGCGGGCGAAATCGAGATCGCCGACACCATCAAGCCCGAGGCGGCGGAGGCGGTGAAGCGCCTGCGGCGCATGGGGCTGGAAGTTTGGATGATCACCGGCGACCATCGCGCGGCGGCCGAGGCGGTGGCGCGCGAGGCCGGCATCGAGAACGTGCTCGCCGAGGTGATGCCGGGCGAGAAGGCGGCCGCGGTGAGAAAGCTGCAGGCCGGCGGCAGGCGCGTCGCCATGGTGGGCGATGGCGTCAACGATGCGCCGGCGCTGGCGCAGGCCGATCTCGGTATCGCCATGGCGAGCGGGACAGGCGCGGCCATGGAGGCCGGCGCCATCACGCTGATGCGCGGCGACCTGAACGGAGTGGCCGACGCCATCGAGCTTTCGCGCCGCACCATGCGGATCATCCGGCAGAATCTCTTCTGGGCCTTCGCCTACAATACCGTGGGCATACCGGTAGCGGCGCTGGGGCTGCTGTCGCCCATGCTGGCGTCGGCGGCCATGGCGGCATCCAGCGTGACCGTGGTGAGCAATAGCTTGCGCCTGCGGTGAGGCGTTGGGAGTTGCAATCCGCTCCCTCGCGGTCGCGGCTCGGTAGGCTCTGGCGAACACAGAGGCGCCATTCCGAGCCGCGCGCGCAAGCAAGCGGTCCGCTGCAGGCCAGAGCCTGCCCCACTCTAGAACATGTTCCAGAGAAATTGATTGTAAATCTCGTGGTGATACTGCACTTCCGGCGCCTTCACGAAGGTGCCTAAAAGCCGCGGGCAACGGTCCGCCGAGGCCTTCTTCAGGTCCGTATACCGCGCCTTTACGTCGTCTCCGAATAGCTTTGTGGTCCACTCGGCCTGCTGGAAGTGATCCATGGCGTCGTAAATGTTATCGGGCAGATAGCGCGCGGCGCCGCGCAGGTTGTCGTGCGGCAGGATTTCGCCTTCCAGTCCCGTTTTGAATACCGAGTATAAGACCATGTACGGGCTGGCGTCCGGCGCCACCGATCGCACCTCCACGCGCGCGCTCTTCGAATTGCCGATGGGCACGCGCACCATGGAGCCGCGGTCTTTGGCCGAAGCCTTGAGCTGGTTGGGAGCTTCGAAATGCGGGTCCAGGCGCCGGTACGCATTGACGCTGGGGTTCATTACCAGGCAGATGTCGTTGCCGTGCGACAGGATCCGGTCGATGAACTCCCACGCGCAGCTGCTCATCTTCTCTTCGCCGGCGGCATCCCAGAAGAGGTTCTTGCCCTTCTGCGTGACGGAAACGTTAGTGTGCATGCCGCTGCCATTTACTCCCACAATCGGCTTGGGGAGGAAACTGGCGGTCATTCCCATCTGTTTGGCCACCTGGCGGCAAATCAACTTATACAATTGAATCTGGTCGGCGGCATTGACCACTTCGGAGTAACTGTAATTGATTTCGAATTGCGAGGGCGCAACTTCGGGGTGATCCTTTTCATTCTCGAATCCCATGGTGCGCTGCACCTCCGCCGAGCGGTCGATGAACAGGCGTAGAGCGTCCCCGGGGAGGGAATGATAATAACCTCCCGTGCTTACATACTCGAACTTACCGGTTTCGTGATAGCGCCGTTCGGCGTCGATACCTTGAAACAGAAAGCCTTCGATCTCGTTAGCGGCGTTCAGGGTGTAGCCCTCGGTATCGTACAATTTCTGCGCGTAAGCCTTCAGAACGCTGCGTAAATCGGCCGGATACGGAGAACCATCCTTGTCGATGACCTCGCCGAAAACCATCACTTTCCCCGGTTCGAACACATCCGCAGGCGGCCAGTAGAACGATGCCCAATCCACGCCCAGCCGCAGATCGCTCTCCCGCTGCGCCGTGAAGCCGCGGATGGAGGAGCCGTCGAACGTCATGTTGTCCCAGCTCTTTACCAGCCACTTCTTGTCGTAGTCGAGCATGTGCAGGCGGCCTTCCAGGTCGCTGAACAGCAGCGTTACGGCCTTGATCCGTTTCTCGTCTGTCAGGTACTTGAGGCGCTGCTCCTGAATCTTGCCGACAGGAGTCCGGGACAGACGTTGTTCCTTGGCTTCCAGGTTCAACTGCTCCAGCTCGCCATAAGGAAGGTTGAGAAGATCTTGCGGTGCGTTCAAAGTGAGTGTTCCTCCAGTGCGCTACGGTCCCTTGATTGTGGGAGAAACACGGGGGTTAGCGCAATAAAGATGGCATAAATACCGATAGATTC
>CAZARO010000625.1:0-4230 GCA_964487165.1 uncultured Solibacteraceae bacterium
TCGGCGCGACGATGGCGTCTACTTTAAATTTCCGGAGCACGGCATCGATTCCCTCCGCGCGCGCCAGGCGGCGGTTGCCGGTCAGCGCCGTCAGATACGGCACATCGTTCAGGGTGCCGCGCTCCTGCGATTCCGAGAAGAGATCCTGCTCGAAGTAGGGCATCTCTTCTTGGCGGTGCTGTTCGTTGAAGGCGATCAGTTTCTCCAGCGTGAGGCCGGTCTTGCGCGCCTCCAGATAGGCGTTCAGGTCGTTCTTGAACTCGTACTGCAGAACGATGTTCTCGCTGGTATCGTACCTGCCGAAGGACGGCACGTCCGCGGGATCCACGAGGATCGCTCCCAACTGCTTCATCTGCGCGAGACAATTTTGCATGAGCTTCTGCACTTCGGGACCGAGCGCGAAAAACTTCCGCGCAACGGCCAGGCGCGCGCCGCGCAGGCCGTCGGCGTCGAGGAATCTGGAGTAATCCGCCTCGGCGCGCGGCCCTTCCGCCAGCGCCCCCAGCAGAATCGCCGCGTCGCGCACGGTGCGCGCCATGGGCCCCGCCGTATCCTGGCTGTGCGCAATGGGGACGATGCCGCGCCCGCTCAGCAACCCCACCGTAGGCTGCATCCCCACGATGCCGTTCATGGACGACGGGCAGACGATGGAGCCGTCAGTCTCCGTGCCCACCGCCGCGGCGCACAAGTTGGCCGCCACCGCCACGCCCGATCCGGAACTCGAGCCGCAGGGGTTGCGGTCGAGCGCATAGGGATTGCGCGTCTGCCCTCCGCGGCCGCTCCAGCCGCTCACCGAGCGCGACGAACGGAAATTGGCCCACTCGCTGAGGTTGGTCTTTCCCAGGATCACCGCGCCCGCCGCGCGCAGCCGCTCCACGATGCCCGCATCGCGCGGCGTGGGCGCATCCAGCAGGGCCAGCGATCCGGCCGTGGTGTGCATTCTGTCGGCAGTATCGATGTTGTCCTTGATCAGTACGGGAATGCCGTGCAGCAGCCCGCGCTTCGGTCCACGATCCAGTTCGGCCGCGATACTCAGAGCGTCGGGATTGATTTCGATTACCGCCCGCAGCGCCGGATCCAACTCGTGGATCCGCGCCAGGTACCGCTCGGTCAGTTCGCGCGCCGGGAAGCGGGAAAGATCGGCGATGGTCGCTTCTTCGAGGTTCGGATTCTGGCCCCACGCCACGCCCGCGAACGCGGCGGCCGCACCCTCCAGGAACCTGCGGCGAGGCATTCCGCTAAGTGTCATGCCCCTGATTATCGCCCATTACCTCTTGTATTTTTCGCGGTCCGCCATTCTGTCTCCTGACTCCTGACTTCTACTGGAGTTTGGCCATTTGCTTCCTAACTTAACTAACTGGCGGGCTGAAGCCCACCCCACCGGTGGCGCGGCCTTCAGCCCGCGAGGCGCGGACTTCGCCCGCGATCGGCGGCAAAACCCGCGCTACTCTGGGAACTGCATGCTCACCGATCTGGTACAGATCCGCCTCCAGGGCGAAAAAAAGCGCCCCGAGAACGAGCGCTTCCGAAAGTACCTCAAATCCCACAGCCACTCCGACCGCGCGCTGCGCCACATCGCCGAGGAAATCGAGGAGCAGATCGACTGCACCCAGTGCGCCAACTGCTGCAAGCTGGCCACGGTCACCATCGGCGAGCGCGACGTCGAGCGGCTGGCACGGTACCTGCGCTCCACCCCCGCGAAGTTCCTGGCGGATTACACCACCGTGAGCCCGGACGAAGGCCGCATTCTCCGGCGGACCGTGGAGGCCGGCTGCGTCTTCCTCGACGGCAATCTGTGCTCCGTTTACGATTCCCGTCCGGATACCTGCCAGCGCTTCCCTCACCTGGTCCGCGGCCAAGGTTCGCTCGCCAGCCGGATGTGGCAATTCATCGACCGCGCCGGATATTGTCCTATTTTTTACAATTCGTTGGAAGCTTTCAAAGAGGCTCTCGGGTTCCCACGGTGAGGATCGCCCGAGATTAGGACGAATTTTCACTTGTGAAGATAGCCCTTTGGAGCTATAGTCTATACATCTTCTGATGAGATTTCCAACAGGTCTAGGAATTCTCGCGCGGCGTCGTCCGCGTGCATCCTGCCTGTTCCTGGCTTTGGCGATATTGCCGGGAGCGCGCGGACAGGGACCGGTTCCCGCGGAGGAGCTTGCCTTGGCCATTGCTCCTGCGCCCGGGGCGCCCGCACTGAACACGTATACGCCGCTCACGCGGCACGAGCGTTGGCACGGCTATTTGCACGAGACGTTCCTGGGCACGCAGCCGGCTTTGCAGATCTTCGGCACCGCGCTTCTGGATCATCTCGGCCATGCGCCGACACAATGGGGAGTAGGCTTCCACGGCTACACCCACCGCCTGGAAAATCGCTTCTACAGCACCATGATAGACGGAAGCGTGCATGCTTCCCTGGCCGCTCTGCTCCGCCAGGACACCCGCTACCTGCCGGCGCACGATGGCCGGCCCGCACGGCGCGTGGGGCACGCCCTTTGGCGCACGTTCTTCACCTATAACCAGGCGGGCGGGCGCGTATTCGACGTCTCCGGCCTCGCGGGAATCTATGCCGGGACCATGATCCCCATGTTCTGGCACCCGCGCGGATACAGCCCCATGGCGCAGGGCGTGAGGGCGGGCGATTTCGGCGTGATGTTTCAGGCCGGAAACAACCTGATCAAAGAATTCCGCCCGGACATCACGCGGCTGTTTGCGAAAAAACAGACGATTGACTTTGGGACGCATCGGAACCCATAATCAGCTAGCACAAAAGTGGAGGCCGTCATGGCACCAGTAGGTTTGACTGAAACGAACGTCAAGAGCCAGATCCGGAAACTCTCCGGCATTGGTGCAACCGAAGACCAGATCGATATGCGCGGGACCATCGGCCAGCGTATTGATAACAAAGGGACCAAAGTGGAGGACGAGGCCGGCACCGGCCAGATCGACTCTTCCGGTGGCTAACCGCCCGCGGGAGGCCCGTTACCTCCCGAGTTTCTTCTCTAAGTCCGCGAGCTTTTCGCGATCCCCGGCGCTTAACTTATCTTCTGCCACCGTCAAGCTTTCCGAATACTCGCTGGAATACTTATAGGCGGGATCGGTGTTTTCTTTTCGCTGGATCAGAACCTTATAAACTTCCCAGTTATAGAACAAGCCGGCCCATTCCTGGAACGCCGCCTGGTCGTCGGGACTAAGTGTGCGGACCGCCGGCGGTTTCTCCAGTTCAATCGAAGTCCCCAATTGCAGCCAGTGCTGCGGCCCGAAGTAGAGCGCCTCCAGCCCCACCGACTTCCCTTCTTCCGCCAGGTGGCTGAAATTTACGTCGGTAGTCATGTCGTTCAGAGTCGGGGCGTGATACGGATTGGCCTGCGAGGTGGAGCTTCCCTGTCCGTACATGCGCAGATGGTCGTATTCCTGCGCCAGAATACCGTCCCAGTTAGAGCCATAATCGATGGTGATCACGTACCCGGCTTTAAGTGCCGCGCCCGCGCCCTTGATGAACTTACCCTCGCCTAAGTTGATGTAAGTTACAATGCCCTTGCCGCTCTTAGTCAAGGCATAAGCATAATCGTGAGCGTATTGCCGTAAGTGCTCCGCCAGTTCCGGTATTACCGACACCGGGACGTACACTTCCTGGAACTGGAGCAGGTTTACCTTCACCTCGTAATTGGCCGAGGAACTAAAAGCATCAAGGATTGCCGAAAATCCCGTCTTACTCAGGAAAAGCCGGTCGTGGGGCGAACCTGTAGCGGCGCCGTTCTTACCGGCGAACAACTTCTCGCGGATCGTCTGGTCGTCCTTCGCGATGGTTTGCCGCAGGGCGGTTGCCAGGGACGGCTCGATCTTTTTCCAGTTCTCGGTCGAGATCGACGGCACCGTGTAGGCCAGCTCCGCCAGCCCGTTCAGACTCAGAATCACCTTATGTACGCTGAAGCAATCCGGCAATTCGTTGGAGAGGATCACGCCCTTCAGACTCTCCCGCGCGATGGTCGCCCCGGGATCGGTGGCATCGCCCAGGCGCGCATCGAACCGCGCCCCGAAGCGCTCGTTGCGCTTGCGCTGCTTGGCGCTCAACGCGGGGGAGCGATCGTAGCAGGCGTATACCGTCTGCGCCTGGAATTCCTTCCATCGCGGGTCGGCACTCGCGGCGGCCTGCTCGTCGATATATTCCAGTACGGACTCCGCCATGGCGCCATCGCCGGCGCCAAACTCGGCGATGGTGAACTT
>CAZARO010000626.1:0-4229 GCA_964487165.1 uncultured Solibacteraceae bacterium
AAATCGCCAGTCTCGCAGACCGGGCCCACCACATCCACGGTAACCGGGGGCAGAGTATTCTTGCGCAGCGGGATGATTTCGTGATGCGCGTGATAGAGAGCGGGACGAATGAGATCATTCATGGCGGCGTCCACCACCACAAATTCCTTGGTGCCGTTTTTCTTCCGATACAGTACGCGCGTCAGCAGCACACCCGCGGGACCGGCGATGGAACGGCCGGGCTCCACCATCACGGTGAGCCCGCTATCGCGCAGCCGCGCCTGCAAACTCTCCACGAACGCAGCGATGGCCGGCGCCTTCTCGCCGCCATGATATGCCACGCCCAGGCCACCGCCGAAATCCACGTGATTGATGGGGTCGCCCTGCGCGCGCAACGCGGCCGCCAGGGCCAGCACGCGGTCCACGGCTTCCAGAATCGGGCTGGGGTCGAGCAGTTGCGAGCCGATATGGCAGCTCACGCCCTCCGCCGCAAGATGGCGATACTGGCGCGCCTGTTCGTAGACGCGCGCCGCCTCCGCCATGGCGATGCCGAATTTATGTTTGCTGAGCCCGGTAGAAATATAGGGATGGGTGGCGGCGTCCACATCGGGATTCACGCGGATGGAGAAACCCGCCCTCACACCGCGTCGCGCGGCCATGGCATCGATGAGCGCCAGTTCCGCTTCCGACTCGCAATTGAAACTGTGTATGCCGCTCGCCAGCGCGTACTCCACTTCGGCCGCGGTCTTGCCCACTCCCGAGAAGACCACCTTGGCCGGATCGCCGCCGGCCGCGAGCACGCGAAACAATTCGCCGCCGGAGACTATATCGAAGCCCGCGCCGGCCTTCGCCAACAGCGCCAGCACGCCCAGCGACGAGTTGGCCTTCACGGCGTAGCAGACGGTGTGCGGCAGGCCCCCGAAAGATTCGTCGTACGCCCGGTAGTTCGCCAGCAGAGTCTGGCTGGAGTAAACGTACGCCGGAGTGCCCACGCGGGCGGCGAGATCGGCAAGCGGCACCTGCTCGCAATAGAGGTCGTTCTGGGAATAGGAAAACATCGCGAATGGTTGGCGGAAAACTCAAGTATGGCACGCGCAGGCCGCTTCAGCGGAGCCACTTGAGCCACACGGGCAGGGAGTGCAACTGGTCCACGTGGTCGGGCGCGGAGTCGCCGGCGAAGCCCTCCATCAGGAATTTGCCGCGCGATGCCTGGCTGAGCTGCTGCATGCCCATCGGTCCCCACTTGAGGACCGCGCGGCTGGGCACGCCCAGGCGCTTCAGCAGGAAGTCGGCTGTCTCCGTGGTACTTGCGTAGGTGCCCGGGAAAATCTCCGAATGGGTCAGCATGAATCGCTTGCGGCCGGCGATGGCGTCGCGGCCCAAGTGCAGCCAGACCTGCATATTATCTTCCGTCAGAGCAGGCTCCGACGGTCCCGGAGTACCGCCCGCATAGTCGGTATGGACGCCGTCGATGCAGATCACCGAATTGACGCGCGCGTACGACTCCGGGCTTTTGAGAATCTGGCGGAGCGCGCCGCATCCCGCGCTCCAGCCGCCCAGGATCACGCGAGCGAACCGGCGGTGGGATCTGGTTTCGGCTTCTTTCACCAGCCTCAGGAAACGCTGCGGATCGTCGAACAGCCTGCCGTATACGGCCGACCCGTTGCCGGCCACTTCGCTGATCACCGCCATGCGATTGCGCACGGCTGCAACCTCCGCGATCCACGGCTCGCCATGGAAGAACAGGAGCAGCTCGGGATGCGACGGAAGCCCCGTGGGAAGGTACAGCGTGCCGACGTCGAGCTTTTCGCGGTTGCCCGGCGGAGTCTGTTCGATCAGGCGCGTGTGCGCGCGCGTGTGCTCCACCATCGGCGAGGGGTTCTGCGGCTGCTGCGCGAAGCTCGCGGCAATTGCAAGGAAGACCAGCGCCCGCATTCCCCTAGTGTACTGCGCGCTGACGCGATCGCGATGGAGCGCTACTGGCTTACCGTGTGACCGCCCTTACGCAGATGGCTGTGATACCGCCCGTACCCGAAATAGATCACCTGGCCGACAGCCAGCCAGACCACCAGCCGCAGCCAGTTGGACCATCCCAGCGAATACATCATGGCGAAATTCGCGAAGATTCCGAGGATCGGCACCAGTGGCACCCACGGTGTCTTGAAAGGCCTTTGCGCGTTGGGATTTTTCACCCGCATCACCCACACGCCGGCGCACACGATCACGAATGCGAAGAGCGTACCGATACTGGTCATGTGGCCCACCACGCTGAGAGGCAGGAAGGCGGAGAAGGGCGCCACGAAGAAGAAAAACAGCAGGTTCGACCGCCACGGCGTCTGGAATTTGGGATGAATTTCCGAAAAGACCGCCGGCACCAGGCCATCGCGCGACATGGAAAAGAATACCCGCGACTGGCCCAGCAACATCACCAGAATCACCGAAGTGAATCCGCAGATGATGCCGAATTTCACCAGGTTGTTCATCCACAGGTACGGCGTCTGGTCAATGGCCAGCGCCACCGGCGCCGCCACGCCGAGCTTGGTGTAGGGGACCATGCCGGTGAGGACAATCGCGAAGAGAATATAGAGGATGGTGCAAATGACCAGCGAGCCGATGATGCCGATGGGCATGTCGCGCTGCGGATTCTTGCACTCCTGCGCGGCGGTGGAGACCGCGTCAAACCCGATGTAGGCGAAGAAAATCGTCCCCGCCCCCATCATGATGCCGCTCCAGCCGAAATGACCGAACTCCCCGGTATTCGCGGGGATGAATGGCACATAGTTGGCGCGATTGATAAACGACCAGCCCACCCCGATGAACACCAGCACCACCGCCAGCTTGATCACCACAATAATGGCGTTGGTGCGCGCCGATTCCTGAATCCCTATCATCAGGAGCATAGAGACCAGGAACACGATGATGACCGCCGGGATGTTGGCGATTCCCTGTGCGGTGGTGCCATCCGGCAGATGCACGGCTTCGAACGGGCCGGCGATAAACTGCGCCGGCAAGTTGATGCCGAACGTGTGGAGCAGCGAGACCACATAAGCCGACCAGCTGATGGACACGGTCGAAGAGCCGACGGCATATTCCAGCACCAGGTCCCAGCCGATAATCCACGCCAGCCATTCGCCGAGTGTGGTGTACGCGTAGGTATAGGCGCTGCCGGCCACCGGGATCATGCAGGAGAATTCGCTATAGCACAAGCCGGCGAAGGCGCACCCGATAGCGGCGACGACCATGGAGAGGGCCACGGCCGGACCGGCGTTTTGCGCCGCAGCCACGCCCGTGAGGGAGAAAAGACCGGCCCCGATAATCGCTCCGATGCCCAGTGCGATCAGGTTAGTGGCCCCAAGAGTACGCTTCAAGTGGTGCTTGCCGCCTTCCGATTCGGAGAGAATGCGGTCGATCGATTTCGTCGCAAAAAGGCTCATGTATGCCTCGTCTTAGATTTGGCGATACCGGAAAAGATATCACAAACCCGACTACCGCTGGCGATCGGGAGCTTCGGTGGGGCGGGCTTCAGCCTGGCTTAGTACACCATTTCGCAAATACAGATGCGTATTCTGCAGATCCAACTGCAGAATACGTTGGCGAACTTATGAAATGGTGTACTTAGCCAGGCTTTAGTCTGCAAGCGGACTTCAGAGGTAGTTGCAGTATTCGGCTGATCGACCGCTCCCTCGCGGTCGCGGCTCGGTAGGCTCTTGCGAACACAGAGGCGCCATGCTGAGCCGCGCGCGCTAAGCAAGCGGTTCTTCGAATTTTGCAACTCCCTCTTCAGTCCGCCGGCCGCAGAGCGGGCTGAAGCCCGGGGTCCCCTCTTGGGGGAGGACTGAACGTCTGCCCCACAGTTGAAGTATTGGCGCTGAACCGCCTCCGGTTTTGGATTCGCGGAGGGTGGGGTGGTATACTTCGGCACTGTGACTTTATGGCAAACCTGTTAATTCGCAAGCCTCTGAAGATGCTGATGGCCGAGGCCGGAGAGAGCGGCGAGCACAGCCTGAAGCGCACTCTGGGCGTTTTTCAGCTCACCGCGCTGGGCGTCGGCGCCATCATCGGCGCGGGCATCTTCGTGATGGCCGGGCTGGGCGCGCATTACGCCGGCCCGGGCCTGATGTTGTCCTTCGTACTATCGGGACTGGGCTGCGCGTTCGCCGGCCTGTGCTACGCGGAGTTCGCCGCCATGATCCCGCTGGCCGGCAGCGCCTACACCTACGCCTACGCCACCATGGGCGAGATTTTCGCCT
>CAZARO010000627.1:0-4229 GCA_964487165.1 uncultured Solibacteraceae bacterium
CTGCCGCTCATGCCGCCGGCGACGTTGGTAATCTTCGCCTTGCCGAACATCTTGGCGACGATAATGTCCTGGTTGGGTCCGTTCTGATTGCGCAGGCGCCCGACGATCTCAATGGGCACGGGTTCCGGCACCGTACCCTGGAAAACCGTCCAGGCGATGCCCTTCATGCCGGGCTTTACATCGTTGAGTTTCATGATCTCCACCGGTCCGGATTTGGGGCGGACAGGCGGAGGATCGATGGCAAACACGGGTAGCGCAACAACCGCAAGAACCGCGGCGATTTGCAATTTCATGAGGGATCCAGCTCCAGATTGATCTATTGTACTATGACGTAGTCACAACTATATCGGTTGCACTTTTTCGTTCAGATTCAATCCGATACGAATTACGATGAGTTCTCTGACGACGATCGGAGCAGTAGCATGCGGGCGTGGATCACCCTGGCACAACTAACCGCGCCTGCGCCGTCGCCGCGGCTGCCGCGCACGATTTCAACAATGAATTGACGGTCATAATGAGCAGTGTCACCGCCGCGCTAAGCGCGCTCGACGCGCAACATCCGGCGCGCCCGCTGCTGTTGGACATTCAGGCCGCCGCGCAGCGCTGCGTGTGGAAAGCTTCCGGCCTGCTGAATTTCAGTGCCCGCGTCAACTCCGCCCCGATCCGTGCCTCCTTCGAGTACCTAATCGACAAATCCCTCATCGACCTTTAGCCCGAGTTTCCCGCTACTCTGGAAGCAGTGCGCATTCTGGCCATCGAATCGTCCTGCGACGAAACCGCCGCGGCGGTAGTGGAGGATGGCGAAACCGTCCTCTCTTCCGTGGTAGCGTCGCAAATGATCACCCACGGCAAGTACGGTGGCGTGGTGCCGGAACTGGCCTCGCGCGAGCACCTGCGCGCCATCGTGCCGGTGGTTCGTGAAGCGCTGGAGGTTGCCGGGACACGGCTGGGCGAGCTGGCGGCCATCGCCGCGACCGCCGGTCCGGGGCTGGTGGGCTCGCTGCTGGTGGGCCTGACGTATGCCAAATCGTTGAGCTTCGCGAGCGGCGTGCCGCTCATCGCCGTCAATCACATCGAAGGCCACATCCACGCAGTGATTATGGAGAGCCGCCGCTCCGGAACCCCGGTGGAATACCCGGCGCTCGCCCTGGTGGTGAGCGGCGGACACACGCACCTGTTCGAAGTGCGCGCGGGGTTCGACTATCGCCTGCTGGGCAAGACGCGCGACGATGCCGCCGGCGAGGCCTTCGACAAGGTGGCCAAGCTGCTCGGCTTCGGCTATCCCGGCGGGCCGATTATCGACGCTCTGGCGCCTGGCGGAGACCCTTTGGCGGTCCGTTTCACTTTCGCCAAAATGAAAGGCAACGCACTCGATTTCAGCTTCAGCGGACTGAAAACCGCGGTGCTGCGCTGGGTGGAAGCGCACGACATGGCGGAGGAAATCGCCGTGCGCCGAGCCCTGCTGCGCGATTGTCCGGCGCCCTCGGTAGAACAGTGGCGGGCGGTCACACCGCGCCGAACGCTCGATCTTTTGGCTTCCTTCCAGCACGCCGTCATCCACGAACTGCTTACGCGGGCCGCCGCGTCGGCCGAGGCGATGAATGCGCGGACGCTGATCGTCTCTGGCGGAGTGGCCTGCAACTCGGGGCTGCGAAAGGCGGCGCTGTCGGCGGCCCTGCCGTACCCCGTTTATTTCCCGACTCCCGGCCTTTCGACCGACAACGCCGCCATGATCGCCGCGGCGGCCTTTCCCAAGCTGGCGCGCGGCGAGTTCGCAGCGTTGGACATCGCCGCGGAGGCGAATTTGAGGCTGGCGTAGAGCGGTGCGCAGGTCAATCGCCGGAGTGTCCCGAACGGCTCGAACTCCCCGCATACTTCGAATGGCAGCGGGTGCTGCAGTTCCCCTGCGAAGCGAACGCGCCTCCGCCTTCCCGGTGGCAACTGGCGCACGCAGCCTTATGGTCTTCCGCGGTTTGATGGCCAGCAGGCGCGTAACCCAACCCGGCAGTGGCGTCCTGCTTAAACAGCGAAGCATGGCACACGGAGCAGTCGAATTTCACCCGTTCGGCGTGAAGAAAGTGAAGGAAGGTAACACCACCCTGGCTGGCTGGAATCACCAATCGGACGGGGAATGCCTTCTCCGTCGCAGTGGCCTGCGGCACACCGGCCAGCGAGCCCAAAATCAATAGCCCTATCAGAATCCGCATATGCGTTCTTATCGGCGGGAGACGCCGCTGAACCGCTACCCATTTGTGAGGGTCGGCGAGTACCCATTTTTGACTAAGCAAGACTTCGCCTCGATATCCCCGCGGGTCAGGGAAGTCACAGCTCAGAAGCCGGAAGTCAGAATGGCGGCGGGCGATTGAATCTTGAGGACTTGTCAAAAAACGAGAACCAAACTCCGGTCGCCGCCCGCATCACGGGAACTAGGCTGACTTACCTATTGAGGCTCGCAATAAATACGGTTACAGTCCGGCGGGGCTGAAGCCTAGCTGAAGCCCGCGCCGCCGTGGTTGTCACCCAAATCTGCGAGACCCACCTACCCCCCTCCCAGCATCGCCTTCAAATACCGGTAAAAAAACTCCACGCCATCATAATAAGAACTAACCCGAATGCGCTCGTCCTTCCCGTGCGCGCGAATGTCGTCCTGATCGATCGCCATGCCGTTGACACCGTAGCTCGGTATGCCGGCGGCGATGGTGTGGACGCTGTCCGATGCGCCCGTCTCCATTTCGGGGATAACCGGGCTCCGGGCCACATCCCCGCGGCCACGCGCTCCAGGGGCTGCAGGATTTCCGGGCTGGGCATCACCGGAGGAAACGCCTTCTTATCGGGAGCGCGGTCGCTAACCTGGCCATTGTCGGCCACGTAGCGCACCGTGATCTTGGGATCGTTCGCCAAGGCGGCCAGCGCGTTGCGAATCTCCTCCGGCGAATGGCCCGGCAGAATCCGGCAATTGACAATTGCCTGCGCCAGTTGCGGCAGCGCGTTATTGGCGTGCCCTCCGCTGATGCGCGTGGCCACGCAAGTGGTCCGCAGCAGGGAATTGTAGCGCGCGTCCTTGGAAAGCCGCACCACCGCCGCCGGCTCGGGCGGAATGTGCAGCACCGCGTTCATGTCGTCTTTGGTCTCCCCACTTTCCAGCGGCGCGCGGCGCTCGAAGTACGTGCGCGTCACTTCGTTCAGCTCCAGCGGGAACACCGTCTTCTCCAGCTTGGCCAATGCGTCGGCCAGGTGATAGATGGCGTTGTCGGGCACGGGCAGGGAGCTGTGGCCGCCGGGATTGGTGACGCTGAGCTCGAAATCGGCATACAGTTTTTCGCTGGCTTCCACGTCCACGTTGACGATCTTGCCTTTCATCGACGTCACGCCGCCGGCATCGGGGTTGAGCGCGAACGCGGCGTCGATCAGATCGCGGTGGTTCTGCAGCAGCCACGCGACCCCGTTGGATGTGCCGCCCTCTTCGTCGGCGGTGAGCGCCACGATGAGGTCGCGGTTGGGCCGCCAGCCTTCATGCTGGAGGCGGATGAGGTCGGCGATGAGAGCGGCGTCGTTCTCTTTGACGTCCTGCGTACCGCGTCCATAATAGTAGCCGTCCTTTTCGACGAATTGAAACGGGTCCGTGGTCCAATCGGCGCGGCGCGCTTCCACCACGTCGAGATGGCAGATGATGAGGATCGGCTTGCGCCCCGTGCCGGTCCCGTGGACCCTGACCACCAGGTTCCCTTTGCGCTCGTTGGGGCCGAGTACCTGGACGTCGGCCGCGGGGAAACCGGCATCCAGCAGGCGTTTGGCCATGGCCTGCGCGGCCGCCGTGGTGCTGCCCACCGAATCGGTGGTATTGATTTCGATCAACTGCTGGAAGATATCGTGAGCCAGTTGGCGGTTGGGGTCGTCGGCGCCCGGCAAAGGCGGGAGCAATAGACAAAGAAGCGCCGCGGCGGCAAGCCATCGTGCAAGGGTCATGCGGCTATCCTGCCAGAGTGGTTCCCGCAAAGTAAAGTGCGCATCTGCAATGAGATTCTGGGCGGCGACCTGCTTGTAAAACAGGCATTATGAAGAATGGTGGCCCCGCACAGGTTCGAACTGTGGACCTTCGGTGTGTAAAACCGACGCTCTAACCAACTGAGCTACAGGGCCGGATTCCTTCGATTTTACCAGAACGGCGGCAGGAGGGTGCACGACATGGAGGGGGCAATAGTCAACGGCGGCGGTTTTCCCAGTAGTCG
>CAZARO010000628.1:0-4225 GCA_964487165.1 uncultured Solibacteraceae bacterium
GCACATCTTCGTCGGTTAGTTGCTCTTCGGTCTTGCCGGTGAAGGAGATTGCCGGGATGGTATAAATGCCATAAGGATAAGTGGCGGGATTGGAGCGGATCTTCACTCCGAAGGCGTGCGCCGCGGCAGTGCGGCCCTGTTCCATGGATACCGAAGCCAGGCTGGGGAATCCGATCACGTCGCCTACGGCGTAAATGCCGGGCACCTTGGTCTGGTAATCGCTGTCGACCGGGATGCGGCCGCGCTTGTCGGCTTCGAGTCCGGCTGCCGGCAGATTCAGTTCGTCCACGTTGCCGGAGCGGCCCACGGCATAGAGCAGGGCATCGCCCACTATCCGCTTGTTGCTCTCCAGATTGGCGACCACTCCGCCCTCCGGCGTCTCCGCCACGCTGGCCACTTCCTCGTTGAGCCGCATGGTGACGCGGTGGTCGCGCAGATGGTAGGACAGTGCCTCCACGATTTCGTTGTCGGCGAACTCCAGCAGACGCGGCCGCTTCTCCACCAGGATCACGCGCACGCCCAAAATCGCGAACATGCAGGCGTATTCCACGCCAATGACGCCGCCGCCCACCACGATGAGCGTCCTGGGAATTTCCGCCATTTGCAGGATCTGGTCGCTATTTAAAATGTTGCGCCCATTGCACGGAACCGTGGGCGACGCCGCGGGCTTTGTGCCGGTGGCGATGATGATGATTTTCGCTTCCAGATCGGACTGCCCGCGCGAATTCTCCACCCGCACCTGGGTGGGGCCGAGGAAACTGCCCTTGCCCGTGATCACCTCGACGCCGTTGCGTGTAAGTTGCGCCTGCATCACGTCCGACTCAGTCTTGATCACCCCGTTGACGCGGAACCCCAGGTCGCCCATGGTGATCTTGTCTTTCACGTGATAGTTGACGCCGTAGATCCCCTGGTATTCGTAGCCCGACAGATGCAATACGGCCTCGCGCATGGTCTTGCTGGGGATGGTGCCGGTGTTTACGCAAACGCCGCCCACGATTTCCCGCTGCTCGACAAGGATTACACGGTGGCCGCATTTCGACCCCTGAATAGCCGCGCGTTGGCCCGCGGGGCCGGAGCCGATAACGATGAGGTCGTAAGTGCGCATGAAAGGGAAGGGCTCCTTGCGTCGTCGATTCGGGGCAGGCGTGTGACCTGCCCCGAATAGCTAAAGTTTGTTACCCGGCGTTGAAGCGCGACTCTACTTCCGCCCAGTTCACCACGTTCCACCACGCCGCCAGGTAATCCGGACGGCGATTCTGATACTTCAGGTAGTAAGCGTGCTCCCACACATCCACGCCCATCACGGGATACTTACCTTCCATCACGGGGCTGTCCTGGTTGGCGGTGGAGTAGACCTCCAGCTTGCCGCCCGTCTTCACCAGCCACGCCCAGCCAGAACCGAAGCGGGTGGCGCCGGCGGCATTGATCTTCTCCTTGAAAGTATCGAAACTTCCAAAGGTGCCGACGATGGCCTGGGCCACGTGACCCACCGGAGCCCCACCCGCGCCCGGACCCATGATGGTCCAGAACATGGAGTGATTGATGTGTCCGCCGCCATTGTTGCGCACGGCGGTGCGGATGTTTTCCGGAACGATGGCGCAGTTGTTGGCCAGCAATTCCTCCACGGTCTTGCCCGCCAGGTCGGGGGCCGATTCCAGAGCTTTGTTCAGGTTGGTGACGTAGGCGTTGTGGTGCTTGCCGTGATGAATCTCCATGGTCATCTTGTCGATGAAGGGCTCCAGCACGTCGGGTGCGTAGGGCAACGGTGGCAGTGTGAATGGCATGTCAGTCTCCTTTATGTTCTCTGAGTTTGTTCGAAGGCATCCGCCAGCCGAAACATCGTGGTCTCGGCGAAATGCCCGGTCAAAATCTGCATCCCTACCGGCAGCCCCTCGGCGGTATTTCCGCAGGGTACGCTCATGCACGGAATGCCCGCCAAACTGCCGGTGATGGTGTAAATGTCCGAGAGGTACATGGCGATCGGATCGTCTACTTTCTCACCCAGCCGGAAAGCCGGGAAGGGCGAAACCGGCGCCACGATCGCATCCACCTCTTGAAACGCCTTCGCAAAATCGCGGGCGATCAGCGCCCGCACTTTCTGCGCCTTCAGGTAATACGCATCATAGTATCCCGCACTTAGCACGTAAGTGCCCAGCATGATGCGCCGCTTGCACTCGGCGCCGAAACCTTCGCCGCGTGTGTTGCGGTACATATCCGAGAGTGTGTTGCCGTGACCCGAGCGGAAAGTGTAGCGCACGCCATCATATCTTGCCAGATTGGAGCTGGCTTCCGCTGTAGCGATAATGTAATAGCAGGCAATCGCGTAATCGGTGGAGGGCAGGCTGATCTCGCGTACCTCGCAGCCCAACCCCTGGAACACGTCCACGGCCCGGTGAATCAACGCGCCGGTTTCACTCGTCAATCCTTTTAGATACTCGCGGGGCAGGCCAAGCTTCAAGCCTTTTATATTGCCGTCGAGACTCGCCCCATAATCCGGCACCGGAGCCTCCGCCGAAGTGGCATCGCAGGCGTCGCGGCCGGCGATCGCGCGCAGCACCGCGGCCGCGTCCTTCACCGTGCGGGCGAACGGCCCGATATGGTCGAGCGAACTGGCGAAGGCCGTAAGCCCGTAGCGCGACACCCGCCCGTACGTGGGTGTGACACCCACCACACCGCAAAACGACGCTGGCTGCCGGATGGACCCGCCGGTGTCCGAACCGAGTGCCACTACCGCCGTGCCCTGCGCCACCGCCGCGGCCGATCCGCCGCTCGATCCTCCAGGCACGCGATCCGGCGCCACCGGATTCCGCACCGGTCCGAAAGCCGAATTCTCGGTCGAAGATCCCATGGCGAATTCGTCGCAGTTGGTCTTCCCGATGATCAGCCCGCCGGCCTGCTCGATGCGGATCACGGCCGTCGCGTCATACGGCGGGACGTAATCCGCCAGCAGTTTCGACCCGCACGTGGTGCGCAGGCCCTTCGTCACGATGACGTCTTTGACGGCCACCGGGACACCGGCCAGCGGCCCAATCTCTTCGCCATCGGCGATCTGCCGGTCCACGCGGTGCGCGGTTGCCAGCGCACGCTCGGGAGAGAAATGGAGGTAGGCGTTGGTGCGGGCGTTCTCGGCTTCCGCGAATCGCAGCGCCTCAGTGGCCACCTCGGTGGCGCTGAAGCGGCGCGAAAGCAAGCCCTCCCTTACGGCATCGATGGTCAGAGAAGGAATGTCCATGGTTCAGCGTTCGATGACCTGCGGTACTTTGAAATATCCTGCGCCCGGCTGCGGTGCGCTGGCCAGTGCGGCTTCATTGCCCAAGGGCGCGACCGGGATGTCGGCCCGCAGCGTCGCCGTTTCTCCAGCCTCGAACAATACCTGCGCCATGGGTTCGACACCCGTGGTATCGATCTCCTTGAGCTTGTCCATGTGTTCCAGTATGCCGTCGAGATCGGCCTGCAACTTGGCTACTTCCGTGTCCGTGAGTTGCAGGTTCGCCAGAGCGGCCACGTAGCGAACCTTGTCTTCCGTGATTCTCACGCCAGCGCCTTTTGGCGGGCAGCCCGATAGATGCTGCGCATTACCGGATCCGCGATGGCTGCCGAGTCATCGGCAAACAGCCCGGGCGCCGCTGCGGCCGCGCGCTGCGGTTCGCGCCGACGGGGCACCACGCGGAATTCGAGTTCGTCCACCGCGCTCTGGCCAAGAATTTGTTGCAGATTCCAGACGATGCGCAGGCTGAGCGAATTCAACTGGCGCTGCCAGGTGACGTCCTCCACTTCGATTACCAGACGCGTGCGCACCAGCCGGGCCGCGCGCGTATGTGCCGCAATTTTCTTGCCCACCGCTTGCGCCCAGACGGCGCACGCCAGTTCTTCGCCGCTGAGCGTCCCGTCAGGCAGTCGCAACCCACGAATGAGCTTGCTGGCGCGTTCCATGTTTTGTTGGTCGGTCCATTTTATCATTGCAGGCCAGGTGCGCGACACGAAAGTGGAGGCAAGGCCGGAACGTCCGACGAAAATAGCAAGATTCTGAGCGTACCCGGTCCGTCAGGCGCAATGCCGCTACAGGCAACCCATCTGGAAGGGGCCAAGAGGCCCCACTGCCGCGAACCTAAGCAAAGTGTGGATGCTGCGGGGGTATTTATCGGTGTTTATCTGTGTGCATCTGTGGCCCGTTCTTCTTGGCGAATATAAGGGAATAGGCCACGGATGGACACGGATTCACACG